>JAZOWF010000045.1:0-14774 GCA_045659065.1 Acutalibacteraceae bacterium | reverse complement strand
TACGGTCCCGAATCTTCAGGTAAAACAACCCTTGCACTGCACTGTATTGCTGAAGCACAGAAGGCGGGCGGAGAGGCAGCCTTCATTGACGCTGAGCATGCTCTTGATCCCGTTTATGCCAAGGCTCTCGGCGTTGATGTTGATGCTCTTCTTGTTTCACAGCCTGATAACGGTGAGGATGCACTTTCAATCACAGAGGCTCTTGCACGTTCAGAGGCACTTGATGTCATTGTTGTTGACTCGGTTGCCGCGCTTGTTCCCAGAGCTGAAATTGAAGGTGAAATGGGTGACAGTCACGTCGGTCTTCACGCAAGACTTATGTCACAGGCTCTCAGAAAGCTCACAAGTGTTATTGCTAAATCCAACACTCTCGTTATCTTCATCAATCAGCTTCGTGAAAAGGTTGGTGTTGTTTACGGTAATCCCGAGGTTACAACAGGCGGACGCGCTCTTAAGTTCTATTCCTCACTGAGAATTGAGGTCAGAAAGATTGAGCAGCTCAAGGCTCCCGGAAACGAATTTATCGGAGCAAGAACAAGAGCAAAAATTGTTAAAAATAAGGTGTCTCCTCCCTTTAAAGAGGCTGAATTTGATATTATGTACGGCACAGGAATTTCCAAGGTCGGTGAAATTGTTGACCTTGGTGTCAAGTTTGACATTGTCAATAAAAGCGGTGCATGGTTCTCCTACGGTGAGACACGTCTCGGTCAGGGCAGGGACAATGTGAAGCTTCTTTTCCAGAAGGAAACTGCTCTTTCCGATGAAATCGAAGGAAAAATCAGAGATGCTGTCAAGAGAAGCAAGACTGAACGCGAAAGCAGCAGTACCCCTGCACCTGCAGCCGCTCCCGCCAAGAGAAGCGCTGCAAGCATCAGAGCAAGACTTGATATTGCCGTTGACGATGAAGAATGAAAGTAAATTTCAAAAACGGCAAGGGAGATAAAATACACATTTCAATCGACGGTGAATACAGATTCACCGTCGATAAAGCATATTTTGCAGGTCTTGGACTGAGTCAGAATACGGAAATGGATGAAGCTGAGCTTGAGTTTCTTGCTGAAAACATTGAAAACAGAAGAGCTTACAATCAGGCAGTTTCTTATCTTTCAAGAAGAGATCACAGTGAAAAGGAGCTTCTTGCAAAGCTGAGGCTCAAGGGATATAACGACAGCGGCATAAACGCTGTTGAAAAGCTTAAAAACGGCGGGTATATCGACGATGAACGGTTTGCGCGTATGTTTGTCAGAGAGCTTTCTTCAATCAAAAAATACGGCAAAAACAGACTCAGACAGGAGCTGATGAGAAAGTGGATTTCTTCTGAAATTATCGGCTTGGTTCTTGAGGATGAGGATTTGTATAAGTGTGATCTCAAGGATGTTATAACAAAAAAATACAGCAGATATCTCGGTGATGAAAAAGGCAGAAAGAAAGCTGTGAACGGACTTCTCAGAATGGGCTACAGCTTCAGTGAAATCCGTTCTGCCCTTGAAGATGTCTGTGATGAATTTTATGATACTGAGGTATATGATGAATAAAATAGGAATGATTTCACTTGGCTGCCCTAAAAATCAGGTCGACGCTGAGATAATGCTTTCAACACTCTGTGATGCAGGCTTTGAGTTTGTGGCTGATGTTGAAAATGCGGATATTGTAATTATTAATACCTGCGGATTTATCAATGATGCAAAGCAGGAGGCTATTGAAACAATACTTTCTGTTGCCGAGCTTAAAAAAGCGGGCATAATAAAAGGTATTGTAGTAACAGGATGTCTTGCCCAGAGATATCAGCAGGAGATTACTGATGAGATTCCTGAGGTCGATGCCTGTATCGGTATCGGTGCAAACGGAAACATTGCCGAAGTCTGCAGAAAGGTTCTTGAAAACGAAAGAGTTCTTTCTTTTCCTTCAAAGTATGAGCTTTCAATTGACGGCGACAGAATAATCACAACTCCTTCCCATTGGGCATACCTTAAGATTGCTGAGGGATGCTCCAACTGCTGCACTTACTGTGCGATTCCTAAAATCAGAGGAAAATACCGCAGCAGAACAATGGAAAGCATTCTCAGAGAGGCGGAAGGTCTTGCGGCAAGCGGCGTCAAAGAAATCGTTGTTGTTGCACAGGACACAACAAGATACGGCATTGATATTTACGGTGAGCTTAAGCTTGCTGAGCTTCTTAGAAAGCTTTGCAAAATCAGTGGCATTGAGTGGATCAGAATCCTTTACTGTTATCCCGAATGTCTGACCGATGAGCTTATTGATACAATTGCTCAGGAGGAAAAAATCTGTAATTATATTGATCTTCCTTTGCAGCATGCTGACACTGAGATACTCAAAGCAATGAACAGAAAATCCGACGGTGAAAGTCTGGTCAGACTTATCACCAAGCTCAGAGCCAAGATTCCTGATGTTGTTATCCGTACAACCTTTATAACGGGCTTCCCCGGTGAAACAGAGGAAAACTTTGAGGTCCTTTCACGTTTTATTTCAGAAATGAAATTTGACAGAATGGGTTGCTTTGCTTATTCTCCCGAAGAGGATACGCCTGCAGCTAAAATGGAAAACCAGATTGAAGATACCGTCAAAAAACACCGTGCAGAGCTTATAATGGAAAAGCAGTATTATATTTTCGAGGAAAAGCAGAATGCAAGAGTCGGCGACATAATGAAGGTTATTGTTGACGGCTTTGATGAGGATAACTGTTTTTATTTCGGAAGAACATATATGGATGCTCCCGAAATGGATGTTTCTGTCATTCTTTCCTCTGAAAAAGAGCTTTTTGAGGGTGAATTCGTTA
Organism: Acutalibacteraceae bacterium; assembly: GCA_045659065.1. Lineage (GTDB taxonomy): Bacteria > Bacillota > Clostridia > Oscillospirales > Acutalibacteraceae > UBA6857. The sequence continues at coordinate 11,977 of JAZOWF010000045.1, read as the reverse complement.
AAGCAAAAATCATCGGTGTTGATGATTGTGACCTTGTTGCAGAGGTTATCGGCTGATAGCTGTGGTCTGAATTTTTTCATCAGATTATCCGGAAAATAATTTGTTGACAAAGACGCACTGAAAGTATATAATATACTAGATATATAAATGCGTTTATAGGGAGAAGTAATTGCAATCCTTTTTCTCAGAGAGGGACAGTAAGGTGAAAGTGTCCTGTCAAAGCTGCAATGAAATGCACCCTTCAGCACCCGTGGGGAACTCTTATTAGAAAGTATCCTCGGGCGTACACCGGCGTTAACGGTCTGAGTTATAAATCAGAGTGGAACCGCGTTTCAACGCCTCTGTATCCTGAAGGATACAGAGGCGATAATTTTTTATACAACAAATATTATTATCAGGTGGTAATATGCTTAAACGAATGATAGAAGACCTTAACTGTGTTAAGGAAAAAGACCCTGCGGCAAGAAATATTCTGGAAATTCTTTTACTTTATCCGGGATATAAAGCTGTGAGAAATCACAGATTTGCTCATTATTTTTACAAGCACAAAATGTATTTTTTGGCAAGAGCAATTTCTCAGCACACGGTCAGAAAAACGGGAATTGAAATTCATCCGGGAGCCACAATCGGCAAAAGGTTTTTCATCGATCACGGCATGGGCGTTGTGATTGGTGAAACAGCAGAAATCGGTGATGACTGTATCATTTATCAGGGGGTTACTCTCGGCGGTACAGGTAAAGATACAGGAAAACGACATCCGACTCTCGGCAACGGTGTTCTTGTCGGGGCGGGTGCAAAGGTGCTCGGTCCTTTTAAAATCGGTGATAATTCAAATATTGCGGCCGGATCTGTTGTTCTTTCACCTATTCCTGAAAATTCAACGGCTGTCGGTTCTCCTGCAAGAGTTGTTAAACAAAACGGAAAACGTGTTGACAAGCTTGACCATGTTCATACTCCTGACCCGATTTCCCAGGAAATCTGTCAGTTGAAATATCATATTGAAAAACTTGAAAAGCAATTAAAAGCATTGGAGGAAAAACAATGAAAATTTTTAACACACTTACACGTGAAAAACAGGATCTTATTCCCATCAAAGAAGGAGAATACAAGATTTACGCCTGCGGACCCACTGTTTATAATTTCATCCACATCGGTAATGCAAGACCTCTTTGCGTTTTCGACGTAATGAGACGTTATCTTGAATACAGAGGAAACAAGGTCAATTTTGTTCAGAATTTCACAGATATTGATGATAAAATTATCCGCAGAGCAAATGAAGAAGGTCTTACTTTCAAAGAGGTTTCCGAAAAATACATTGAGGAATTCTGGGTTGATGCAAAGGGAATGAATGTCCGCGAAGCAACTCATCATCCCAAGGCAACTGAAAATATTGATGAAATCATCAATATTGTTTCAACCCTTATTGAAAAAGGCTATGCTTATGAAGCAAACGGTGATGTTTATTTCAGCACAAAGAAGTTTGACGAATACGGCAAGCTTTCACATCAGCCTCTTGAGGATCTTGAGGCAGGTGCAAGAATCAATGTCGGAGAGGTTAAAAAGGAGCCTATGGACTTTGCTCTCTGGAAGAATGCAAAGCCCGGTGAGCCTTATTGGGATTCACCCTGGGGCAAGGGCAGACCCGGCTGGCACATTGAATGTTCAGCAATGGTAAGAAGATATCTCGGTGAAACAATTGATATTCACTGCGGCGGCCAGGACCTTATTTTCCCTCATCACGAAAATGAAATTGCACAGAGTGAGTGCTGCAACGGCTGCTCATTCTCAAATTATTGGATGCACAACGGCTTTATCACCGTTGATAAGGTTAAGATGTCAAAATCACTCGGCAACTTCTTCACAGTCCGTGATGTTGCCCAGCAGTTTGGTTATGAGCCCATCAGATACCTTATGATTTCCTGTCAGTACAGAAGCCCAATCAATTACAGCTACGATGCAATTGAGCAGTGCAAGGCTTCTCTTGAAAGACTTTACACCTGCAGAGATAATCTTGATTTTGCTCTCAAAAATGCAAGTGCTCAGGCCGGTGAAAATGATGCTGAAATTATTGCAGTTATTGATTCAAAGAAGGACAAATTCATTGAGGCAATGGAGGACGATCTTAACACAGGTGAAGCTCTCGGTGCAGTGTTTGAACTTGTCCGTGAAATCAACACAAGAGTCAACGACGGTGTGCAGTCAGAGGCTGTTGTAAGTTATGCAATTAAAGTTTTTGATGAGCTTATGGAGGTTCTCGGTCTTCTTTACAACAGAAAGGCAGAGAATAATCTTGATGATGAAATTGAAGCTCTTATTCAGCAGAGAAACGATGCCAGAAAGAATAAAAACTGGGCAGAAGCTGACAGAATCAGAGATATGCTCAAGGAGCAGGGCATTGTTCTTGAAGATACACCTCAGGGTGTAAAGTGGCACAGAGTATAATCTCTTAATAGGGGAAGACTGTTATTATAATGCAGTCTGAAAGGGTTGGTGAAGCCAATGGATAAATCAAGTCCCATTGCCGTTATTGATTCAGGTATGGGCGGTATAAGCGTGTTGAGGAAATTATATAAAATAATGCCCAACGAAAACTATATATATTTCGGTGATTCAGCCAATGCTCCCTACGGAATAAAAACAATTGAGGAAATAAGAAGCCTCACAGTTGAAGCCGCTGAACGAATGATTGAAAGAGGAGTCAAAGCACTTGTTATAGCCTGCAATACGGCAACAAGTGCGGCCGCCTCTGTGCTGAGATGCAAATATCCCGACCTTGTTATCATCGGTCTTGAGCCTGCAATCAAGCCTGCAGCCTTGTTCAAGGATCAGCCAAGGGTTCTTGTTCTTGCAACACCGCTGACTCTCAAGGCGGAAAAATTCAATGTGCTGATGGAAAAACTCAGTGATAAAGCAGAATTTTTTAAATTGCCTGCACCTGAGCTTGTCCGATACATTGAAAGCGGTAATTTCGATTCACCCGAAGAAATTGCTTATCTTGAGGAAATTCTTGCTCCATATGTCAATAATGTTGATGCAGTTGTTCTCGGATGCACCCATTTTCCTTTTGCCAAAAATACAATCAAGCGTATTCTTGGCGGGAATGTTCAGGTTTTCAACGGCGGAGAAGGTGCGGCAAGACATTGCAGAACTCTTCTTGAAGAAAAGCAACTGCTCACGGATGCACAAGAGGGCAGTATCAGTTTTGAAAACAGTGATGAGAATAAAATTGAGCTTAGCAAAAAACTCTTTTATTATAAAGGTGAGTAAATGGACATTGCAAAGGAATTAAAAGATTATCTTATGGAGGAGGGCGCAAGTGACGTCGGCTTCTGTAAGATTGAAGACGGTGATTTCGGAAATTGTAAATTTGCTGTCAGCATTGTTGTAAGACTTTCAGATGCAATTGTTGATGAAATCGCAGCACAGCCGACTCACACTTATTTTAATCATTATCGAAGCGTAAATGCTTTTATTGATTCACTTCTTCTAAAATGCGGACTTTTTCTTCAGAAGAAGGGGTATAATTACATTACTGTTGCAGCTTCACAGAGCATCAACAAAGACGGATGGAATTATAAAGGCAGATATTCCCATAAGAAAGCAGCAGTGCTGTCCGGTTTGGGTACAATCGGCAAAAATTCAATGTTTCTTCACAGAGATTTCGGAGCGCGTGTCAGATTGGGTACAGTTTTTACTGACTGTTGCTTTGAGACCGAAACTGCAAGTGAGTTTGTGCCGTGCCTTGACTGTAATCTTTGTGTTGATGCTTGTCCTTCTGGCGCAATTCTCGGTGGATGCTGGAAGCCGGGGATCAACCGTGATGAGATTTTTAATCCTGAAAAGTGCAGCAGTTATATGAAAAATAACTTTAAGCATATCGGCCGCGGAGCGGTCTGCGGAATTTGTATGAAGGTTTGTCCCTATGCAAAAACTCAGTGAAAGTTGTGTTTGAGAAAAAAGCCCCGTTGTCAATTGAGATGTTCCGTAAGGATGCAAAGTAAAATATTTAATATCACTAAAAAATACCGATATGCTGATGCATATCGGTATTTTTGCCTTTTATTCAGCTTTCAAATTTCTTAATTGATACAGGTAATTAATGGATCTTTTTCCTTTTTCAGATTCCTGTCAAAAAAATTTCAATGCCGATTATTATAAGTATGAGTCCGCCTAAAATTCCCGCTTTTCCTGAAAGCTTTGTTCCCGCTTTTTTTCCGATATATACACCTGCACTGCAGATTACAAAGGTAACAGCTGCAATGATTGCAGCAGCAAACAAAGCGGAAGAAAAGTCATAATCTGCAATTGTAAAGCCGACAGAAAGAGCATCAATTGAGGTTGCAACTCCTTGAACAAGAAGACCGGTTAAACCAACCTTGCTCTCGCATGCATCTTCAGGCTTTGCTTTGATTCCGTCAATAAGCATTTTACCGCCGATGAAAGCAAGAAGAATCAGTGCAATCCAAGGAATAAGCTTTTCAAATGATTTGAAATAATGAACAACAGTATGAATGCACAGCCAGCCGATAAGCGGCATAAGAGCCTGAAAGAAAGCAAAGAGACCTGACATTGAAAACATTTTGCTTTTTTTCATTCGGGGCTCGTTGAGGCCGTTGGCAAGAGAAACCGAAAAAGCATCCATTGCAAGACCGATTCCAAGCAGAGTGCTGTTGAAAATGAGTGTAAATAATTCGTTCATTTTAATCATCCTTTATCGAGTTTGTGAAAATTATACAAAATCATTCTGTTATATTAAAAACTATTGACAAAATTGCTGATATCCGTTATAATATAGACGAAATCAAAAGAAAGAGGTGTTACCAATGTACCGTTTAGTTTAAACGTTACAATCTGAAAAATTTAAATTATAAAGTCTAAAAAAACAATATAATCAGGTGATTATGTATATATTCAGATTGTAACAGAGATTACAATTTAATAATAGAAAGATTAGTTGCATGTTTGAGGATGTTGGCTTGATATAAGTAAATCCTGAGTTGAAGAATTGAAAGTGATGCAATAATCGGATTAAAACAAAATAGTAAAATACAGATAATAGTGATACTACAGCTGATTAATAATTATATTTACATAGAATTCTCCCGTGATTCACGGGAGAATTTTTCTATTAAATTTTATCTTTTTTGATGTGTTTTGTCAATTCGAAAATTTATATGATAATTTTTATCAGGGTATTTATTTTTTGTTAATTATGTGCTATAATCTTTGAAAATAAAAAAAAGGAGATTATCTTATGACTTTGATGACATTTACAAGATACCTTATGGCATTAGTTATGCTCGGTGTTAATCTGTTCAATCTTGCATTTAATGACAGAGCTTTTCCCGCTGTAAGCCGCTCGGGAGCATATGTGTTCTGCTATTTTACCGGTAACTCACCTCAGCAGCAGAAGATTCACCTTGCAGTCAGCAGTGACGGATATAATTTTGAGGCGCTTAACTCAAATGAAGCTGTTATTGAGCAGACAAAGGGCACAGGCTGTGTACGTGATCCTTATATCTTCAAGGCAGTTGACGAGAAAGGAAAGGATTGCTATTACATTGTTGCAACTGATATGGATGCAAATCTTGGCTGGAATTCAAATCACGCAATTATTTTCTGGAAATCTTACGACCTTATTAACTGGGAGGATGAAACTCTGATTGATTTCCGGGATTTTGAAGGCTTCGAAAGCTGTGACAGAGCATGGGCTCCCCAGGTTATCTGGGATGAGGCTGAAGGTAAGTATATGCTTTATCTTGCTCTTTCCACTGCAGATGACCCTTCAACTGAAGAAAATGAAAACGTTGCTCAGCATTATTATCTTTACACAACTGATTTCAAAAACTTCACGTCACCCGAATATCTTTATGGCAGAAGAGGGGAGACTGATCCCGAAACTAACGCAAAAAGAGATGTTCAGTGTATCGACGGTGATATGATTTATAATGAAAAAGACGGTTATTATTATCTTTATTTTAAAGAAGACCTTACACAGAAAATTGCCGTTGTCAAATCCAAAAATGCGTCAGGTCCGTATAACACCGATTATGAAATCTGCTCATTAAATTGGTTCGGTGTTGAGGGAAGCACAATGTATAATATCACAGGCACAAATGCATGGCTGATGATAATGGATGAATACGGCGAAGGAACCTTCTTTGTTCAGCTTACAAGAGACTTTGAAAATTGGAAGCAGGTCAGAAGATCCGCTTACACAATCAGTGAGCTGACACCCCGTCACGGCTCTGTAATGGCCATCAGTGAGGATGAATATTTTGCACTTGTTGAGGCTTTCGGTGTTCAGGAATTAGATTAATCTTAATTGAGCAAAAATAAACCCTTGCATATTTAAATGCAAGGGTTTATTTTATTTATTAATTTAATATTCCCAGGGAACTTTGCTATCCTTTGATTTGCTGCTATTTTCTGCAGAAGGCTTGGCTTTGGGTTTTTTCTTTTTGAAAATTACCAGAGCTATAACAGCAACCGCAGCAACACCGACTGCAATACAGATTGTGAGAATCGGAGTGGCTGAAGCAGAGGAAGGAGCTGTGTTAGAATCGGTCACGGTAATATTTCCGTCATCTGTGATATGAAACACATTGTCAACATAATCAACGATTAAAACGCAGGGTATCTGAGTTTCTTTTGTGAAATCCGCAAGAGCGCCGTTGATAATGTCATCATTTAGCTCAATGTCTGTAATGTTGATTACTCTTGATTCGGGGGATGAATCGTGATTTTCGCTATTATTGAAGCTTGACGGCAAACCGAGAAAGCTTATTGATTCGCTCATATTATTAATCACTGCGGCATAGTTGGTGTCAAGAGAATATTTGAAAATACTCTCACCAAAATATTCTTCCATATATAAGCCATATGCGCTCATACCGCCGAACATTTCGTTAATTTCATATTTAATATTATCACCGACCCACGCGATTGTATAATAGCCGTCTGTTTCTTTATTAGTGAGAAAAACAAGAAGAATATTGTCTTCATAGGATTCAGAAGCGCCGAAAACTATATTGTAATTTTCATTTGCGTAATCCTGAAATACCTCTTCGTCGTAAAAGGAGGTGACTTCATCAGTATAATTTATAACATAATTATCTTCCGGCAGCATTGAGAACACTGCAAACAAAAGAAAAATTATAATGATGAAGACAGAACTGCAGCCACCGCCTCTGACAACGCGGGTTCGTCCCCAACGCCCCGGGTAATGCCAACCGCCGTGGTGATGAGGTGAACGCGGAGGCTGATGAAAGCTTCCTCCAAAAGAACCTCCGTGTGAGCCGCCAAATGATCCGCCGCTATGCGAGCCTCCGAAGGAGCCGCCGTGTGAACCACCGAAGGAGCCGCCTCCAAATCCGCCTGATGAACTTCCGCCGCCGGGTCCAGCCATAATAAAACCGCCTTTCTGTATTCTTTTAAATTAATATTTGTATTTTCCTTCGGCAACCTTTTTCAGATGTGTTCCGTAAAGGGATTTGCCGTATTTTTCAGCTGCCTTAGTAAGCTTTTCTCTGTCGATCCATTTGTTGATATATGCAATTTCTTCAGGAGCTGAAATCATAATCGACTGTCTGTTTTCAGTTATGCGGACAAACTCAGCCGCTTCGTGCAGGCTTTCAACCGTTCCCGTGTCAAGCCAGGCAAAGCCTCTGCCGAGAAGCTTGACAGAAAGTGAATTTTCTTTGAGATATCTGACATTTAAATCGGTGATTTCATATTCACCTCTGTCAGATTTTTTGATTGATTTTGCATAATCCGAAACTCTGTTATCGTAGAAGTACAGACCTGTTACACAGTAATTTGACTTTGGATTTTGAGGCTTCTCCTCAATTGAAATAACCTTCTGGTTTTCATCAAACTCAACAACACCGAATCTTTCGGGGTCGTCAACATAATAACCGAAAACAGTAGCCATACCTTTTTCTGCATCATCACGGGCCTGTCTGAGAATGCTTTTGAAGCCGTTACCGTAAAAGATGTTGTCTCCCAGCACCATTGCACAGCAATCGTCACCGATGAATTCTTCACCGATGATAAATGCCTGAGCAAGACCGTCAGGAGAGGGCTGCTCTGCATATGATAGGTTAATGCCGAGATCACTGCCGTCACCGAGAAGCTTTTTGAAATTCGGCAGATCGTGAGGAGTAGAAATGATAAGAATATCCTTTATTTCGGCAAGCATAAGCACCGATAAGGGATAATAAATCATCGGCTTGTCATAAACGGGCAAAAGCTGCTTTGACATAACCATGGTTAAGGGATAAAGTCTTGTGCCGGAGCCGCCGGCAAGAATGATTCCTTTCATTTTCATAAGGTCCTTTCTGTTTATTTATTGAATTTTTTCAAGAATTCCTCTTGAAAGATAAATCAGTACCGTTGCGGTCAGAATTGCCGTAAGGGACATTGTAATAAAGGCTATCGAATAAGAGAAGGGGAAGAAATTATAAACAAATATGCCAAGTACAATTGAAGGCAGGGAGAAAAGAAGAATAAAGAGCATATAGGCCGTTGCTGATACGAGCTTTTTGCGTGAATCGGCAAAAAGCATTTGCAAAAGCAGATTGATGCCGATGAACATAAGTGCAAAAGAGAATCTTGCAACAATCATTGAAACGATTTCAAAAATTGAGCAATAGATGAAAATCCGCACCACCGCGCAGGTGAGAACACACTCCGTAAGCAATGAGGGAAGGTCACTTTTTATAAGCATAAACAGCTTTTTTGTTTTGCTTTCGGGAATCATATAAATATAAGGATATCTCAGTTCTTTTGACCATCTGCTTTCTGTAATACTGAAAGAGAGGGTATATATATTTATAAGAAAAACTGCAAATATATCTCCTTGGGAAATATAAGCAAAAAAGCATGATGCTGCAGTGAGAAAAAGAGTTGTGAAGCTGACAAGAAAAATTCTGCTTCGTCTGTTTTCAATTGAATGCTTTTCTGCAATTGCAGAGCTTCCGTAGGAATGTGAAAATCCGATTCTTCCCACACGGATTTTTGAGGGCGTTTTTTCAGCGGCCTTCCCCTCCTTCTGAGAAGCAATAGCGGAAAAATTGAGCTCAGAGGCTTTGAGTACATCCTCATAATAGCTTCTTTTGCTTCTTGTTAGAATGAGTATAAACACACCGCAGTAAGCTGTAATATAAACAACGCTTATTATTAAAGTAATTATGTTTCTGTCAAAAATACTTTTTATGCCGTAAATAATGGGTGCGCTGACGGGAAACAGCTTGAGGAAATGGCTTTCAGATGCTTTTACAAGGCTGTCCGCACTCAAGCCGTTGTTTATCACCGTGAGAACGTAAAAAACGAAAAAAACGGCAATTACAGCCGTATAAGCTGATTTGAAAATCCTTTTCAGTTTTTCATCGGCGCAGGCGAAACGGTAAATAAGCATTGATGTCATCTGCGCAAGAAGACCTGTAAGGCAGTATCCGATAAAAAGAGCAAAAACAACACTTGATTTTACATTGTAAATGTTTCTGATGTTATTGGTATGAAACAGCAGCACAAAGCTCAGACTGAAGAATTTTGTGAGCTGCTGAAACAAGCCGTAAAAAAGAACTGTATTTTCATTTGACGGAGAAGTGAAAAGAAGATTAACATCCGCCATAGAAAACATTGAGGCTCCGTTTGAAAATCCTTTTCTGCTGATCAGAATAAAAATCAGTGTATATACCGCAAAAGCAATTGCAAAAAGCTCGGAGCAGTCCCTTGTGTCAGAGAATGCGGAAGGGGATGAAAAAGAGGTGACAAACAGTAATAGGAAGATGATAACGGTTATAAGCTCCGAGGGCTTTCTTTTCAGCTCTGCAATTTTGTTTTTGGCTTTTTTTACGGACAGAAAAAGTAGCGCATTCATATTTTTTCTTCCTCATTTGTCGAACTGAAAAATAAATCCCTCAGGGATACATCTCCGCTGTTTTTTGCTCTGGCAACCATTTCTCCGTTGTTCAGTATATAAGCGGAATCCCAGTAATCCTCGACGCTGTCAATCATATGCGTGCTGATAAGAATACTTGCGCCCTTTTCCTTAAGAGCTAAGAATGTTTCCTTCAGTTTTTCAATGGCATAAGGGTCAAGACCGACCATCGGCTCATCAAAAATAACAACAGAAGGCTTATGAACAAGAGCACAGCAGATTGAAAGCTTTTGCTGCATTCCCTTTGAAAGCTCCTTGCCGAGCCTGTTTTTAATTTCAAAAAGATTGAAATCCTTCAGCAGCTGCTCAGCATATCCGTCATCCTCAGCCTTGTATGCTCTGAGAATAAATTCAAGGTGTTCACCGACTGTGAGCATATCGTAAACTGCGGGTATTTCGGGTATATATCCGATTTTAGCTTTTGCCGAAAGAGAATTATTCTTTTCTGAATCAACGGCAATTTCACCGTCATAACGCAAAAGCCCGGCAATTGATTTAATAAGGGTGGATTTTCCTGCGCCGTTGTGACCGAGAATTACGGCAATTTCACCGTTTTCAACAGTGAAGCTTATGCAGTTATTGGCAACGGTTTTTCCGTATTTCTTGGTAACTGATCTGAGTTCAAGCATCCGGCACATCCTCCCTTGATAATTTTTAATGATTATATCACAAAACAGGGCATTTGAACAGTATTAATTTATAAATTACTGTCGTAAAACAACGTTTTTTCTTATTATAAACCGTTACTTGCACAATTGAAACTCACAAAAAGTCAGATTGCTAATTATCATCTGCACAATACTTTTAAAGGGAAGGATACCAGTTATATTTTTCTTGACAAAACAGATAAAAAATAGTATTATGTTTTCTGTAATATAAATATATTCAAAAACAAAGACGAAAGAAATCTGCCTTTAAGCCTTTCAGAGAATGCGGGTCCTGGCTGTGAGCCCGCAAAGGATGACGGACAGATCGCTGCTTTTATCAGTTGCACCTGAAAGGGTTGCCGTCTGACACTGCGTTAAGGGTCACAAAGTGGTGCTTTTTGCACAATTCGGGTGGTACCGTGGAAGCTTTTCACCCCGAAGTGTGTGGGGCACTTTATTTTTTTTTAAAAAACTAATTTAAAAAGAAGGGAATCAATCAACATGGAATGGATGGGACTTAACGAAATCAGAGAAAAATATCTCTCATTTTTCGAAGACAAGGGACACTTACGTCTGCCGAGCTTTTCACTTGTACCTCAGGGAGACAAAAGTATCCTTCTTATCAATGCGGGTATGACCCCGATGAAGAAATATTTCACAGGTGAGGTTACTCCTCCCAGAAACAGAGTAACAACCTGTCAGAAATGTATCCGTACACCCGATATTGAAAATGTCGGCAAAACTGCACGTCACGGCACTTATTTTGAAATGCTCGGCAACTTCTCCTTCGGTGATTATTTCAAGCACGAAGCAACTGCATGGGCATGGGAATTTTTTACAAAGGTTCTCGAAATCCCCGCTGAGCTTCTTTATGTCAGCGTTTATCTTGAAGATGACGAGGCTTATGATATCTGGACTAAGGAGGTAGGTGTTGATCCTTCTCATATGGTCAGATTCGGCAAAGAGGATAATTTCTGGGAGCACGGTGCAGGTCCCTGCGGTCCTTGTTCAGAAATTTATTTTGACAGAGGTGAAAGTAAGGGCTGCGGAAGCCCTGACTGTAAAGTTGGCTGTGACTGTGACAGATTCATTGAGGTATGGAATCTTGTTTTCACTCAGTTCGAAAATGACGGCAACAACAATTATACCCGTCTTTCACATCCCAACATTGACACAGGTATGGGTCTTGAAAGACTTGCTTGTGTTATGCAGGATGTTGACAATCTCTTTGAGGTTGACACCGTAAGAAACATTATGAAGCATATTATGGATATCTCAGGCATTGAGTACCATAAGGATGCAAAGAAGGATATTTCTCTTCGTGTTATCACTGACCACATCAGAAGCACAACATTTATGGTCGGTGACGGAGTTCTTCCCTCAAACA
>JAZOWF010000044.1:0-6287 GCA_045659065.1 Acutalibacteraceae bacterium | reverse complement strand
GGGTAAGGACTTCCTTACATACGTTGTTACAGGTGACGGTGAGCTTGGTGAAGGCTCATGCTGGGAAGGCTTTATGACAATTAACCACTACAACCTTTCAAACTGTATCGTATTCATCGACAGAAACCACAACATGATCGACGGTAACACAGAAGACGTTATGAAGCTTGAACCCCTTGCTGACAAGATGACAGCATTCGGCTTCAACACAATCGTTGTTGACGGTAACAATATCGGTGAACTTTGCAACGCTATTGATGTTGCTATTGAAAGATCAAAAGAACCCTGCGCTCCCACATGTATTCTTATGGATACCAAGAAGGGTGCCGGCGTTAAGACAATGGAAGGCGATTATCTGTGGCACTACGGCGCTATCGATGATGCTCTTTTCGAAAAATTCAACAAAGAACTTGAAGAAGATTATAAAGCTCGCTGTGCAAGAGCTGAAAAGGAGGGCAAATAATTATGGCAGGCGGATTTGTTTATAACGCAGTTGACCAGACTTCAATCTCAACAGCTGAAATTTACGGCAAGACTCTTGCTGACATTATCATCAATGACCCCAAGGTTGTTGCTATTACTCCCGACCTTGCAAAATCAACAAAGCTCGGTGACGTTCTTAAGGTTTGCCCCGAAAGAGTTTTCAATGTAGGTATTGCTGAACAGGATATGTTCGGTGTCGGCGCAGGTATGGCAAGAGCAGGTCTCATCCCCTTCATGTCAGGCTTCTCAGCCTTCACATCAATGAGAGCTTGTGACCAGCTTCACACAGATATCTGCTATCAGAATGTAAATGCTAAGATTATTGCTACTCATGCAGGTACATCCTTCGGTCAGGCAGGTTCAACTCACCACGCTATCACTGACCTTGCTATCACAAGAGCAATGCCCAACCTCACCGTTATTGTTCCCGCTGACGGTTATGAAACAGCTAATGCAGTTAAGGCTGCTTATAACAACGAAGGCCCCTACTACATCCGTATCAACAGAGGCTTTGACCGTGTTCTTTACAACGGCACAGATTACGGCTTCGAGGTTGGTAAGGCTGTAGAGCTTCACGAGGGTACTGACATTACTGTTATTGCCTGCGGTTCATGTGCCTTCCAGGCTCTTCAGGCTGCTAACTTCTTTGAGACAGCAGAAGATTCACTTAAGGTACGTGTTCTTAACATGCACACAATCAAGCCCATCGATGAGGAAGCTATTATCAAGGCTGTTCTTGAAACAAGAAGAATCATCACCGTTGAAGACCACAGCGTAATCGGCGGTCTCGGCTCAGCTGTTGCAGAGGTTATGGCTAAGGCAGGTAAGGGCTGTGCTTTCAAGATGCTCGGCCATCCCGACAAGTTTGCTCCCATCGGTCTCCACGAAGACATTATGTCAGAGGTAGGCATTGATACCAACGGTATCATCTCCGCAATCCGTGAAGTTATGAACAAGGACTTCGAAGAAGATGACAACTGGGACGACGAGTTCTAATTAATTACAAGGAGGCAAAACTATGACTCATACACAGGAAGCCTTATATTCCAACAAAATTTTTCTTAATGCAGCTTTGCCGCTTGTAAAGGTTATAGCAAACGATGTTCCCTCACTTAAAAAGAAGTTTGAAAAAGCAAATGCTGTTATCCAGGTCAGCTGCCTTGATCCTGACGTTGAAGGCGGCAAGCAGGGTATGCATTTCATCGTAAATGAAGGTGACTGGCAGGTTAAAATCAACCTTTCAGAAGCTCCCGACATTGAACTTGAATTCAAATCAGTTGAAAACCTCAACGATTTCTTCAAAGGTAAGATTACTCCCGCAGGCATTCCCAAAATCAAGGGTATCAAGCATGCAGGAACTCTCATCTCATTTGTTATGGTTCTTCTGAAGATGGCTAACCTTCTCGGTGCAACTGAAATCCCCAAGGATGAAGAAACCAAAGAGCTTCTTGTTAAGTGCTATTTCTACCTTCTTTCAAGCGGTATCAGCCAGCTTAACAAGATGGGACATAAGGAAATCAGGGATTGGACCTCAAAGAGCCCTGACCGTGTTTATGCTTTTGCAGTTGACGGTTATCCCCAAATTTCAGCTTATCTGAGAATCAAGGCCGGCAAATCAAGAGCCGGACGCGGTGAATATAAGAGAGCTATGCCCTTCTTCACCCTCAGATTTAACAACCTTGACAGTGCTCTCGGTATTCTTATGAGCATTGACGATATGCTTGAATCCACCAAGCAGGGTAAGCTTATTATGGACGGTGCTCCCGAGTTCGGTGCTCAGATCGGTGCATTTATGCTTGAAATCGGCGCTCTGGCAAAATAAAAACTACACAAAAAAGCCCGCAATCGCGGGCTTTTTTCTTTGCTTTCAGTTTATTTCAGTGACAACCAGACCTTTTCCTCTGCCGTATTTATCACCGGTTTTGTCATAAATGATGTCATACTCCTTACCGAGAACCTTCACTCCTGTCAATCGGAAATAATCCCATGAATCAGGAATAATCGAATTCACAGCAAGCTCACCATCTTTCACATTCACTCCTGCCAGACCGGATATAACAAGATCGCAGAAGGTTGAATGATTATAATCCTTGCCCCTTTCATAACCGCCCTTAAGCTTCGGCCAATTCATTTTTTTGAGAATTGTTCTGCTTGACCATTCACCTTCAAGGTCCATAACCTCATCAATCCAGCTGACTGTTTTGCCCTGCTCAGTCACTCTTTTATGCATCCGAGCATACTGAGCAAGGAGTCTGCAAAACATATCCTTATACTTTTTGCTGTCGGTTGACTGAGCTGTTCCTTTGAGTGCTGTGAGTGTCTGAGAGATTGCAAAGGGCCAGATATATCCGTTCCACAGACATTCATGCTTTGATTCATACATAAATCTGCCACAGCTTCGTTCGACTGTTGTGAGCCCGTAAGGACTGAAAAAGCCACTCTCTGATTCAAGAAGATCAAAACACTCCTCCCTGCCCTCTTCAGCTATGTCAAACATAAAGGGTATATAACCTATAAGCTCACGCGGACCGGCTTGCTTATCTTTTGTTTCACCCTTGCCATAATGAAAGGCACGGTAAAAACCATCCTTATAAAGCTCTTTGTTGATGTAGTTCTTAAGAGCATAATGCTTCTGAAGATATTTTTCCTCTGTCTTCTTATCGTTATAAGCCTTGGCAAACTGAGAAAGGGCAAAAGCATCAGCACACATATAACTGTTGAGAGTGGGGCGCACTCCCCTGAGCATTTTCAGTTTTTCATCTCTTCCGCTGACAGAAAACTCCATTGCATCTGCATTGTCAACAGACCAGAAGCTTCCGTCAGAAAGCAAATGAGTCTTTTCCCATTTCTGATAATATCTTTCAATTTCTCTGAGAAACTCCTCACCGAAATCAAAATCCCCTCTGATAAGAGCATATTTGTAAGCCGCATCTATAAGCCAGGTGCTGTAGCTGTGGCTTTTGCGGGTTTTTGTGAGATAAAATCTGATATAGCTTTTCAGATATCTGTCTGCATTTTTAAGCCATCTGCCTTCATATATATGATGCCCTGCCGCAGCGTTAATTGTGTTGTGTCTGCCGCTCCATAAAACCTTCGGCAGAAACTCAGTAATGACAACTCCATCTTTAGTGGTTTTTATATGCTTTCTGTAAGTCCAGAAGCGGAAATAATAAGTGCGCTCAATGTCCTTGTCGGGACATTCGAAAAGAGGCACCTCCTGCTTCATCCACTCATAAGCTCGGTCATTGTCAATGTCATTTTTTATAAGCTCTTCATCGTCTGCATTGAATTTATCAACATAAAATCTGATAATATCCATATTTTTTACTGAGCTTTACGAATTCAGCTGTTCCAAGGCTTATTCATTACAACAAAAGTCATTCGTTCCTGAATGCTTTCTTTTCCGTGACCGGTACCGAAGCCGCCGTGGTCTGATGTGATGATAATCAGCCAATCCTCATTTTCATAATTTTCTCTTTCTGTGATTGCCTGAATTGTTTCATAAGCACAGGCATCCTCCTGCTTGAAGGCTTCTTTATATTTGGGATTGTTGAAAGTGAAGCCCAGGTCATGACCTGTTGAATCGGTGTGCTCATAAATCACAAAAACAAAATCAGCACAATCCTCTTTTTTCACCTCACTGAGCACAAATTCGTGAGATGCCTGATCATTCTCACATCTGTTAAAGTCAACTGCAATTGAGTTTTCAATGCAGTATTCCATTTCAGCCTTATAGGTTGAATCATCGTTGACAAAATGACCCTTCCAACGAGTGATAAATGAAGCGCTGTCAATTACAGCTTCCTCAACAAGTGATGTCATCAGAGTTTTTGTGTCCAGAGTCTTTGTTACACTGTTTTTATAAATACCGTGAACATCAGCCCACACGCCCGTCATAATTGAACACCAGCCGGGAGCTGTTGATGTATCCTGAGTGTTTTTCTGAGGATAATTAACTCCTCCGCAATAAGCAAGATTAATTGAACCGCCATCACCGAGCAGATAATTAATACCGCTGTTTTCCTTCTCAAGCTCAGCAAGAATGTCTGCACGGCAGCCGTCATAGCCGATGATGATTGCTTTTTTCTCTGTTGTGCCTTCCTTGAGTTCAGATCTGAAATGCTCATTGATGACTGCATAAATGTCAGTCTGAGGATAAGCATCCTCAATTGTATTTTCATAACCAACGGATGCAACATTCTGTCTGTAAAGCTCCTGAGTATCATTCTTATCCTTGGCATATCTGAGAATATACATTGCTATGCCGCCACCGATAATTGCCAGCACCAAAACAACGCTCAGCGCCGAAATGATAATTTTCTTTTTGTTTTTCATAGTTTTCTCCTTCTTTCTCTTTGCTCTAAATATTGATATATCAAAAGCCTCTTTTGAAGCTTTTCAATATAACACATAATATGAGGCTAAAGCTGTTTTTTACATATTCCGAAAAACCGCTTAAGCTTTACAGCAGGTGTATTTACTGCTTAAAAAATTATATCATATCGAAATTTCAGTGTCAATGTATAGCAATCATTCAATGAAAAAGGGCTTAGAGAAGGCTTTTATTTTTTTATCGAAGCCAATGGACAGAAACCAAATAAAAACGTCTGTAATTGCTTTTTTTATTAAAATTTCCCTAATTCTACTGCAGGTAGGGTGACTTTTGTCTTGCTTTGATATATAATTTTTTCAGAAAAACAAAAGGAGTCGCAGCAATGAACACTATTGATGTTGGCAAGTTTATTTGTGAGCTCAGAAAAGAAAAAGGTCTGACGCAAAAAGAACTGGCAAAAAATTTAAATGTAACAGATAAGGCTGTTTCAAAATGGGAAACAGGTAAATGCTATCCCGATATTGAAATGCTTGAAAAAATAAGCACACTGTTTAATGTAAGCATAAACGAAATTTTAAGTGGAGAAAAAATTCAGCCTGAAAAGATACAAGAGCAAGCGGATAAAAACATTATTCAGGTTATAAAGAAATCCAACAAGGAAAAAAGCAAAGGACAGATAATAGCTTTAATTCTCAGTATTATCACTTTTATTTCAGGCTTCTATGCTCTATATCAGTCTTTTACAACAAAGAAAAATCAACATATTTCAATACAGACTTATTCTCAGAACCCGACTGCCGTATTTAACGAACTATCCGCAGCAATATATAAGGAATTTCAAATTTCAACTTACACCGTATGCACTGATTCTCATATAGTATATGACAAAGACGGAAATGTCACTGACATTTATATGCTGCTATGGGATAGTCATACCTTTAAGGAAATTTCGGTCAGATACTGGCTACACGACATAACAGGTACACCTCAGACCTCAATAACATTATCACAAAAGGATTTTGATCTGAATATTGATGGAATTCACTTTAATAAATATATCAATCTTCTTTCTACTGAGAACATCGGAAGAGTTGTTGAGTTATCAGGCAACACAACAGATTACGGGTATTCACTGCATAATGATTCATATATGTGGAAAACCGTTGAAGAAAATGACAATTACGGTATTCTGCCGTACAATTACAGTTTTTTATACAAAGACGGTGATATAATCCCCTTCACAAATGCCTCTCAAATTGAAGGGAAACTTTTTGAAATTGCCGTACTTATCAATGAGGTCAGTGAGAATGAAAATCAGCTTCAAGGCTCCTGTGCATTAATCAATATCCCAAGATAAACTAAAAGAGCTATAGTTTCGCCGACGCCACATAAGGAAGTATTTGTTTCTCGAACAAAATTCCCTGTATTTTTGCCAAAAGCCTCGCAAGGCGACAGCCTTGCTGCATTTTAT
>JAZOWF010000043.1:0-11063 GCA_045659065.1 Acutalibacteraceae bacterium | reverse complement strand
CTTCTTTGTGTTGCTGTATTCGTTTGTATTCTCTCTGCATATAGCAAAACCTCCTATGGTTTCATTATACCATAGGAGGCGGTTTCTTTTCATTGTCCGTTTTTACTGGACTTGTTCACGGATAAAGGGAGGTTTTTTTGTTCATTGCTTGTATAATAAAAGAGTATATGCTACAATAAATCGTGTAAATATGAGGGCAGTGACTTACTGCTTAACTCACGGAGGTTGAAAAAATGAAGAAGAAAATTTTAATCGGAATTCTGCTTGCACTGTTCATTTTTATTGCCGGCACACTGTCTCTTTCCATCAGACCGGAATACAGCTCAGTTAATTATAATCCCGCGGACAGTCAGAATGAAACAAACAAAACAATCAGCTTCAATTCTGAGGGCAAGCTTAAAATTTTGCACATCACCGACACACACCTCAAGGATAATCATAATTTTGACCCGACAATCTGGATGGTTGAAAGAGCCTGTGATGAAGAAAAGCCTGACATTGTTATGCTCACAGGTGACATTGTTTTAAACTGTGACAATGCCGAAGACACTAAAAAGCTGATTAACGGGCTGATGAACATTTTTGATTCAAGAAACATTCCCGTTGCCGTAACCTTCGGCAATCACGATTCTGAGCAGGGCGCAATGACCCGTGAGGAGCTGATGGCTTATTATAACACCTTCTCCTGCTCTGTGTCTGTTGATGACGGAGAAGCTCTTTCAGGCTGCGGTACATATAATATTCCCGTGCTTTCCTCTGACGGAGAAAAGGTGAAATTCAATCTGTGGGTTTTTGACTCGGGTGATTATGATGAGGAAGGCCGATACAGCTGTGTAAAGCCTGATCAGATTCAGTGGTACAAGGAAACCTCAGAAAAGCTTAAAAGGGATAACGGGGGAGAGACAGTGAATTCCCTTGTCTTCCAGCATATTATTGTTGCTGAGATTTATGATGTGCTTCAGAAATCCGATTCCTGGAAATCCTATTCCTATAAGCATTTATACAACGAGGACGAGTATTATCTCTTTGATCCCGACAGAGTAAATTACGGCACTCTCAGAGAATATCCCTGCCCCGGCTATAATAACTACGGTCAGTTTGATGCAATGGTTGAGCAGGGTGATGTGCTTGCAATGTTCACAGGTCACGACCATACAAACGCCTTCGGTGTTGAAAATCAGGGCATTGACATTGTCAACTCTCTGAGTACACGCTACATCGGACTTTTCCATTCCACTCAGTGCGGCTACCGTGTAATTGAGCTTGACGAAAGCAACACCGCTGAATATGAAACAAGAGTAGAGCGTATGTTTGACAATTATGATTTTGAAACTGTCAGACAGGAAAAGGAAAGCGGTGATGAATTCACCTATAAAATGGCACGTGAATTTGCCTTCAAGGGTAAGCTTCAGAAAATTGCAACCGTCCTTTACGGCGGTCTTATTGAAGCCGTAACAGGCAGACAGGTGACCTATCCCGACTGATGAATTTAATAAAAAATGACCTCCTTGTATCTGGTAATACCATTTTACAAGGAGGTTTGTGTTTTGGAGAATGAGTGAAAGTTATTTATACATTATCAACAACTTTTCTAATGTTATGTCAATACCTTCACTTTTAAGAGCATCTTTTCTTTGATTGTATAATTCCGTTATGATTATTTCGGCACCTTGACCATAATGAATTTGATTATGACAATTACTACAGAGTGATACAATATTAGATTCAGTATCTAATGTTGCATTAGGGAAACAATCCTGAAAAGCCATCGGGACTAAATGATGTGATTCTGTGTAATTTACATTTGTATTTTTTCGTAAAAATGTCGGATGTTCTTTATCATATTCACACAAATATTCTGCTCGATTTAATGCATTTAAGGCTCTTTGTTTATCTCTTTTATATCGTTTGCCGAGTTTTGCTTCAATCAATTCAGGTTTTTCTCTCGGAACACCAACAAACTGTTTGAATTCAGATTGAGCTACAAATTTGGCTGTTGATATTTCACGCTCTACTTCGTTATCAGCCTCATATTCGTTAGCTATAATTTCTTTATTTTTTGTTATGCGTTCAATATTACCTTGATTGAGCAACAATTCAGGGTACAACTGTTCAAGCGCATCTGCTAATTCAGGTTTTATCTCCCATTCAAAATGATTGTCTTGTAGGTATTGCCCTCTAAACAAAACACTCCAACCACGAGTTTTACCGTTCTCTCTATAATTGGTTTTAAAATCCAAATATTTAGCAATTCTGTTTCCAGCCTTACCTACAGTCAAATTATATACTGCAACAGGAATTCCTGTTTTTTCTTCCATTTCCGAACATGTGGAAGTATGATTCGGAGCATTATAAAAACTTTTTAAAACATCTATATCTTTTTGTTTTAACAGAGAATCATTTTGTAAGATTTCAAGCCAAACTTCCTTTGTTATATGATGCTTTTTCGCTTCGTTAATCATCCATACGAAAGAATGTGCATCTAAAAAACTGATTTCTAATGAGAAATATTTTTCAAATTCCTCTTTAATTTCCCTGATGATTGAAAGGTAATCAGAATAACTCTTCCAAGAACAATTGTATTGTAATTTAATATTGATGCCTAATATTTTAAATGCATCTTCAAAACGCTGTGGAGCTATAGGTAAATATGTATCTTTATTTTTTATGAAAAACATATAGGCAATTAAATCATATTTTCCACCAAAAAAGTTAACCGCGTTTTCAAATGCTATAGCATCATTATCACCTAAATAAATGTCATATAATATAGCCTCGGCTTCTTTGACATTATCATTTATTTTCTTTTCTGTTCTGCCGCCATCCTGATAATAAATCAGGTTTCCTTTTTTCTTGTATGCATTTTTGAAACATTCAGAAATATAACCTGCTCCAATTGATTCTTTATTCCAAGAAGACAGATTTAAACATTTTTGTGCTTCAGCAAATACTTTGGATTTATATCCTTCTTCTCTTTCTAAAAAGTAATTGCCTTCAAATCCATTGAAACGTCCACCACTATACATTTCAACAAAAGACTGAAAAAGATAAAAGCAATTATTTAAAATTAGTTTATCCACGATAGTCACCTCGCAGTTTTATATAGCTAAATTATAGCACATTTAATTGCTGTTCTCAACCACTCAATACAACAAAAGAACCAAGGCTATTTCTAACCTTGGTTCTTCTCTTTTTGTCAGATGTCCACTTTCACGGCAAAGCCGCCTGTGAAGAAGTAGTAGGTGTTCGTCTGACTCTTGTTTGGTGGAGACGGCGGTAATCGAAACCGCGTCCGAAAATCTATCCACATAACTTTCTCCGGGTGCAGTCAGTCTTTTAACATTCCCTCCTCTGCGCGCCGAAGGACAGGCTCACAGATTCAGTAGTCCCTGATGCATGACGAGGGTAGGGACACCCCCTCGTTCACGTTCACTGCTTGTCGACGCCTGAAGCTGAGCCGCAGTACTCTCTGCTCAGACGGGCCGCGTTACGCAGCCTTTAAAACTGTAGTTTTGTCGTTTATTTTTAAAAGTTGCGATTTTTATAGTGGTACCGCACCACTACCCGCTTATCATGCTTCAAAATCCCCGTCGAAATCCTTTCGTCCCCATATTATCGGGTGGAGATTTTAGTAACGCTCCTTGACAGAACGTTCAATGCTGCGCTTGGCATCCTTTTCTGCCGCAACCTCACGCTTGTCATAAAGCTTCTTACCTTTGCAGAGCCCTATTTCTAATTTTGCCCTGCCCTTGAGGAAATATACACTCAGAGGGATGAGGGTCAGACCCTGCTGCTTTGTGACACCTAAAAGACGGTTAATCTCTCTTTTGTGCATCAGAAGACGTCTGACGCGCAAGGGATCACGGTTGAAAATATTGCCTTGCTCATAGGGACTGATGTGCATACCCTTGACAAAGATTTCTCCGTCATCAATACTGCACCAGCTGTCCTTGAGATTGATTCTTCCCTTACGGATGGATTTGACCTCCGTGCCGAAAAGCTCAATCCCTGCTTCATAGGTTTCAAGAACAAAATAGTCGTGCCTTGCCTTTTTGTTCTGAGCTACTGTCTGTTTTTCTTCCTGAGCCGTAATAGCCACGGCAAAGCACCACCTTTCGTTGTTTTTTAAAGCTCACGTCTGCCCTCGAGAGCCTTTGAAAGAGTTACCTCATCGGCGTATTCAAGGTCTGCACCCACGGGTACACCGTATGCAAGACGGGAAACTGTGATTCCCATGGGCTTAATGAGTCTTGAGATATACATTGCAGTTGCTTCACCTTCAACGGTGGGATTGGTGGCCATAATAACCTCCTTGATTTTACCGTCGGCAAAGCGTGCAATCAGCTCCTTGACGGTGATGTCCTCGGGACCGATGCCGTTCATGGGGGAGATTACTCCGTGAAGCACGTGATAAGTGCCCTCAAATTCTCTTGTGCGCTCGATTGCCATAACATCACGGGGGTCCTCGACCACACAGACAATGCTTTCGTCACGGGCAGTGTTTTTGCACACGGGACAAAGCTCATCCTCCGCAAGATTACAGCAGCGGCTGCATCTGATAATTTTTTCGTGAGCGTTGAGTATTGCTTGTGAAAAAGCTTCTGCTTCCTGTCTTTTGAGGCCGAGAACATAAAAGGCGAGTCGCTGAGCGGTCTTGTGACCGATACCGGGCATACGCTCAAACTGTTCAACAAGCTTTGAAAGGGAAGCTACGTTATATCCTGCCATCTCAGAAGGGGAGGTTGAGTCCGCCCTTTGCGGCATTCATAGCCTGCTCCATGGCATCCTCTGCCTTTCTCATTGCTTCGTTTGTTGCTGCAATGATAAGATCTGAGAGCATTTCGATATCTTCGGGGTCAACAACGTCGGGCTGAATAACAATGTTCTTCATTTCGTGAGCACCGTTGACTGTGACCTCAACAGCTCCGCCGCCTGCTGAAGCGGTGAAATCAGTTGCTTCGATTTCTGCCTGCTTCTGCTCAAGCTGAGCCTGCATTTCCTGGATTTTTTTCATCATATTGGCCTGGCCGCCGCCCATGCCGCCGGGAATTCTTGCTTTCATAGTTAAGTCTCCTTTATATATTATGATTTAAAATTTTTGACTTTTACATATTTTTTTTATTTCGTACTCACGTCATAGCCCAGATTCTGAGCACGGGAGATGAAATTTTCAAGAGGGTCTTTTTTCTCAGCGGATGACTGCTGAGTCTGCTCCGCGTTTGAAATGCCGAGACGGTATTTTCTGCCTGTAACCTGTTCAATTGCCGTTTTGACATCCTTGGCATTTCTGCCGGTTTTGATGAAGGCACTCAATGCCGCATTTGCGCTGTTGATAAGCACAAAGTCACCGCGGATAACGGCAGTTGAGCCGTTGAGCACGCCCTTGAGGGGAGCGTTGATTTCATTGAGCACGGAAAGCACCTCAGGCCAGGCAATTGCCTGCTCATCCTGAGACTGTGCCGCTGTGGGGGAGGGCTCATCTGAGGGAGCTGTCTGAAGGGGCAGGGGAGCAGGTGCTTCAGATTCGTACGAGGGAGAAAAAGGCTTTTCTTCGGGCACTTTTTCCTCTGCGGGAGCCTGATATGCAGCGGGTGCAGATGCAGGTGTAACAGAGGGAGCCGGTGTATGAACGGGAGCAGCAACAGAAGCCGCCGCGGGAGCGGAATGAACGGGTACCGCACCTCTGAGCTTACCTTCAAGCTCTGCAATTCTTCTGACAAGAGCTTCATTGTCGCTTGAAAGAGAGGGGGTTGAAAGCTTGATGAAGGTCATTTCAAGCTCGGTACGTCGGTTCACACCTTTTTTGATGTTGGCCGCACACTGCTGAAGCAGTCCGATTGAATAAAGGACATTTTCAAGGGTGAAGGAGTCAGCCTGAGCCTTATAACCCGCCAGCTCCTGACTTGTGCAGACAAGAAGATTTTCAGGATGTCTTACAGTTTTGACAACCATAAGGTTTCTGAAATGATTTATCATATCAGAGCAAAGACGCTCCATATCACAGGACGTGGAGTGAAGACGGCTGATAAGCTCAAGAGCCGCCGCCGAGTCACTTTTGCAAACTGTGTCTGCAAGAGAGAAAAGGTGATCCTTTCCTGTCAGACCTGCAACATCACAGACGGTTTCCGCCGTGATTTCCTTGCCGTGACCTGTGCACTGGTCAAGAAGGGAAAGGGCATCTCTCATACCGCCGTCGGCAATTCTTGCAATCAGGGAAACAGCCTCCTCAGTGACGGTGAAACCCTCCTGAGAAGCGATAAAGCCGATTCTTTCGCTCATAGCCTCGGGTGTGACGCGGTGGAAGTCAAATCTCTGACAGCGGGAAAGGATGGTCACGGGAAGCTTGTGCACCTCAGTTGTGGCAAGAATGAATTTGACGTGTGAGGGAGGCTCCTCAAGTGTTTTCAGAAGTGCATTGAAGGCACCGATTGAAAGCATATGAACCTCGTCAATAATATAAACGCGGTATTTGCAGGAGGCAGGGGTGAAATTGATTTCATCACGGATGTCACGGATGTTGTCAACACCGTTGTTGCTTGCGGCGTCAATTTCAACAACATCAAGAATTGCACCCGAATCAATACCCGTGCAGATTTCACATTCGTTGCAGGGGCTTCCCTTAACGGTGTGAGGGCAGTTAACTGCCTTTGAAAGAATCTTTGCACAGGTGGTCTTGCCCGTACCTCTTGAGCCTGTGAAAAGGTAGGCGTGAGAATGCTTGCCCGTTTCAATTTCTTTTGCAAGGGTTGATGTGATGTGCTCCTGACCCACAACATCACTGAAGATCCGGGGTCTGTATTTTCTGTAAAGCACCTGATACATTTTCTCACACTTCCTTTCTGAGTTTCGGTGTCGGTTATCCTTGTTACAAAAAAAGATACTTTCACTTGGTCACACAGCGGCAGGCTGACCTGTGTCGCACAGACGATCTGCTTAATGCTGCTCGGTTCCCCGCCTGACATGGTTCGCAGTGAACTGTCGCACAGAACCCACCGCTGCATGACCAAATTAAAGTATCTGATTCTTTTCGGGGAGCTCCCCTTTATTGATTAGCTAGAGTATTATAATATATACAGATAAAAAAATCAAGAGTTTTAACTAATTTAATTTTTAGCATCAGGGAAGCATAATATATCTTCGTGACCTTCAGTGAAATAAAATTTAATTTTTATTTTCCCTGTTTGTTATGGACTTTTTCTTTCAATGATGATATAATATAATGAATTTTCATACAAAGTATTTAAAGTGAGGTGCAATATGACTTTTAAAGATAAGGCTGAAAGAGCCGTTGTCGGTGCTGCTCTTGAGATGATTCTCAGATTTGTCGACAAGGATCCTCAGAAAAATCTGCTCAAGCTTCTTTCTCTTGCAGAAAAGCTTCTCGGCGGAATTTTCCCCGCAAAATACCTTGAGGCAACAAAGCAGGCAATTATCAGCGGTGACAATGTTTATTATCAGATGGTCCTTGATATTCTCAGAGATGTTGACAGAGGTCTTCTTAAAAAGCTTCTTCTTGCAATGGGTCTTGGCGCAGGTGTCAAGGGCACAAAGGCTGTCAGAGAAAACAGAGAAAAATATAAGTGCAACATTCCCTTCCAGATTCTCATTGACCCCACAAGTGCCTGCAACTGTAACTGTAAGGGCTGCTGGGCTGCGGAATACGGACACAAGCACAACCTGACCTTTGATGAAATGAGCTCAATTGTTTCTCAGGGCAGAGAGCTCGGTACACATTTCTATATGTTCACAGGCGGTGAGCCTCTTCTTCGCAAGAAGGACATCATAAAGCTCTGTGAAACCTATCCCGACTGCGCATTCCTTTCATACACAAACGGTCACCTTGTTGACCAGAAGCTTTGTGACGACATCAAAAGAGTGGGCAACTTTGCTCTTGCTCTTTCCATTGAGGGTGACGAGGCTTCAACAGATGACAGACGAGGAGAAGGCAACTATCAGAAGGTTATTGATGCAATGACTCTTCTTAAAAAGAACGGCTGTCTTTTCGGTATGAGTGTCTGTTACACAAGAGAAAATGTTGAAAAGGTTACAAGTGACGAATTCCTCGACAAGATGCTTTCACTTGGCGTAAAGTACGGTCTTTACTTCAACTTTATGCCCGTCGGTCACGGAGCATCACCTGAGCTTATACCCACTCCCGATCAGAGAGAATATATGTATAAGTGGCTCAGAAAGGTCAGAAATTCAAAAACAGGCAAGCCCATGTTCTTTATGGATTTCCAGAGTGACGGTGAGTATGTGGGCGGCTGCATTGCAGGCGGAAGAAATTATTTCCACATCAACTCCGCAGGTGATATGGAGCCTTGCGTTTTCATTCACTTCTCTGACTCAAACATCAGAACTCACACTCTTCTTGAGGGTCTGCAGAATCCCTTGTTTATGGCATTCAGACACGATCAGCCCTTCAATGACAATCATCTGAGACCTTGTCCCATGCTTGAGAATCCTCAGTGTCTGAGAGATATTGTCAAAAGAACAGGTGCAAAGTCAACTAATTTCCTTGGTGAAGAAAGTGCGGAAATGCTTTGCAGCAAATGTGATGCCTTTGCAAAGGAATGGGCTCCCAAAGCAGATGCTTTGTGGAACAGCACCGTTCATCCCAACCACAAAACTCAGTATTACAGAGATACTGCTGAAGGTAAGGCTGAATTTGCAGCTGAAAAACAGTAATAAAAACAAAAAAGATGTATCGGATCTGATACATCTTTTTTTTATACTGTAAAATTGTTTTATCAGTGATAAAGGCTGTCCGTTTCATACTCAGGCTCAACGGAAAGGTTGATGCCGAGCTTCTTGTAGGCTGAGGTGTCAACATCGGCGGGGATAACGCTGATGTGAGCCTCACAGCCCTTGAGTCCGGGAAGGCAGGAAAGAGCCTTTTCCGCATTTTTGTCTGTTGCGGCGCTGACTGAAAGAGCAACAAGAACCTCGTCAACGTGAAGGCGGGGATTTTTACTGCCGAGATAATTGACCTTCAGATCCTGAACCGGCTCAATGAGTGAAGCGGGAAGAAGGAGAAGGGAATCGTCAAGACCTGCAAGGTGCTTGAGAGCGTTGAGAATTGCTGAGGATGCACAGCCGAGAAGCCCCTTTGTCTTGCCGGTGATAATTGTGCCGTCGTGAAGCTCAATTGCAGCGGCGGGAGCACCTGTGCGCTGATAAACCTCATTTGCGCAGGAGGCAACCTTTCTGTCTTCAAGAGAGATGCCTGCCTTGTTCATCAGAAGAGAAAGCTTTTCTCTTTCCTTTGCGGTGTCAGAGCCGTGACGGGCATCATTGAGAGCGGAGTAATATCTTCTGATGATTTCCTGCTTTGAGGCATCCCTGACGGCTGCATCATCGGTGATGCAGTGTCCGACCATATTAACGCCCATATCTGTGGGGGATTTATAGGGGCAGGAGCCGTAAATCTTTGTGAAAATTGCTTCAAGCACGGGAAAGATTTCAACGTCACGGTTATAATTGACCGTCGGTACACCGTAGGCCTCAAGGTGGAAGGGGTCAATCATATTCATATCGTTAAGGTCAGCCGTTGCAGCCTCATAAGCAAGGTTGACGGGGTGATTCAGGGGAAGATTCCATACGGGGAAGGTTTCGAACTTGGCATAGCCGGATTCGATTCCTCTGAGGTGGTCGTGATAAAGCTGAGAAAGACATACTGCCATTTTTCCGCTTCCGGGACCGGGTGCGGTGACAACAACAATTTTTCTTTCCGTTTCCACATATTCGTTTTTGCCGTAGCCCTCGGGAGAAACAATAAGAGATACGTTTGAGGGGTAGCCCTCGATTGTGTAATGAACAAAAACATTAATGCCGAGATTCATCAGAGAAGCTCTGAAAACATCGGCAGAGCTTTGTCCGTTATACTGTGTGATGACAACACTGCCCACATAAAGACCGACGCTTCTGAAAAGGTCGATAAGACGCAGCACCTCTTTGTCATAGGAAATATTCAGGTCACGTCTGAGCTTTTTTGCTTCAATTGCCTTTGCACTGACTGCAATGACAACCTCTGCCTCTTCCTTGAGCTCAAGGAGCATCTGCAGCTTGCTGTCGGGCTTGAAGCCGGGGAGCACTCTTGCGGCGTGGTTATCGTCAAAAAGCTTTCCGCCGAATTCAAGATAAAGCTTTCCGCCGAATTCGGAGAGTCTTTTTCTGATGTGCTCGGATTGAGTTTTGATGTATTTGTCGTTGTCATAGCCTGTCTTCATGTCTCAAATCTCCCATGTAAATAATCACAAACACTAATATATCACAAAATTCTCTCTTTTTCAACCGACAAAGTATATAATTTTTTTGGTGGGTTTTTCTAAAAATATCCCTTTTGCCTATTGCAAGGAGCGAATTTTTCTGATATTATAATGGAGGTATATTAAAACCATAATTATTTTCCGAAAGGAGTCAGAAACATCATGAATTACTCACATGAAGTTCAACAAATGTGTACGGTCAAAAAAGGACCGAACCACGGACCCGCTCCCATTCCCGAAGAAGGCAAATGGGTAAAGGCTTATGAAATCAAAGACATTTCCGCTTTCACACACGGTGTAGGCTGGTGTGCACCTCAGCAGGGCGCCTGCAAGCTTTCACTCAATGTTAAGAACGGTATCATCGAAGAAGCTCTTGTTGAAACCATCGGCTGCTCCGGTATGACTCACTCAGCTGCAATGGCAAGTGAAATCCTTCCCGGCAAGACAATTCTTGAAGCTCTCAACACAGACCTTGTTTGTGACGCTATCAACACAGCAATGCGTGAGCTCTTCCTTCAGATCGTATACGGCAGAAGCCAGTCCGCTTTCTCAGAGGACGGTCTTTCAGTCGGTGCAGGCCTTGAAGACCTTGGTAAGGGCCTTCGTTCACAGGTCGGCACAATGTACGGCACAAACCTCAAGGGTGTTCGTTATCTTGAAATGGCAGAAGGCTATGTTACAAGAATGGCTCTTGATGCAGACGATCAGGTTATCGGTTACGAATTTGTTGCTCTTGGCAAGATGACAGACTTCATCAAGAAGGGCGACGATCCCAACACAGCTTGGGAAAAGGCA
>JAZOWF010000042.1:0-4384 GCA_045659065.1 Acutalibacteraceae bacterium | reverse complement strand
CCCCTTTAAACTTCTTTGAATCTGAAAGGACTGAGTTGTGGTGCATTTGGGGATTTCTTCGACGACGCAATACTTGCGTATTGCAAGGAGAAAAATCTTCAAAGGTGCTGCAAATCACGTCCTTTCAGACTCATCGTCCTTAATTTTTCGTCACCTTACGGCATGAGCGGTGCAGAGAGTTAATTCTTGCTGAAACTGACGGTACATTGTAGGGTAGACCATTGGTCGCTTATGAAAACCCGCCTATACATCAAAATAAAAATTAAACGTTATAGTAATGGGTTCATTTTTAACAGACAGCATTGTCTGTTCTTTAATCCCTCCCCACTCATGCCGTGGGGAGCTTCTTTGCAGTTTATTTTATCTGACGATAAATTTCTCCCCACTCAAGCCGTGGGGCTCTTACTTTGCCCCGGTCGGCAAAGTAAGCAAAACGCCCTTTTCTCCGTGCTATGAGTCCGAACGAGGTTACAAAATGCCGAGAAGGTTTTTATATAAGATTTCACTCTTTTATGTTACGCCCTGCCGTTCAAGGCGGTAAGCCTCTGCCCTACGGCATTTTTCACAGTTCTGCTTTCTGCTGAATATCAGCCCGGGTATTCAGTGATTCAATACTGAAAGAGATTCAAAAAAATTCGCTGCTTTTTCCCCTCATCACACTGCCATATTGTCTAGTCAATTGCAGTCTCCTCAAAAACCTGAGATGCCGACATTCGCTTACCGCTCTATCGTTGTTTAAGGAAGAATCTGCGGTCAGAGATTTTGCGGCGGTGGGTCTGCGGTATATTATTGCTCGCCCGTGTGCCCGTCACCTCAAATTATCAGCGGAGGTTGATTCGTTTTTCCGTTCATTCGGTGTTAATGTTTAACTCCGTGACGATGAATTAACCCTTCACCGCTCCCGCAACAATGCCCTTAATAATATATTTCTGGCAGACCAGATAAAAAATCACAACAGGCAGCACCGCAAGCACAAGCATTGCCATCAGCGCTCCCATATCAATTGAGCCGTAGCCGCCTCTGAGATACTGAATGGCAACAGG
This sequence comes from Acutalibacteraceae bacterium, assembly GCA_045659065.1. Taxonomy (GTDB): domain Bacteria; phylum Bacillota; class Clostridia; order Oscillospirales; family Acutalibacteraceae; genus UBA6857. The sequence goes on along the minus strand of JAZOWF010000042.1, from coordinate 3,341 downwards.
CACCGTTTTGTAATCACTGCCCATCACAAGATAAGGCAGAAGGTAATCGTTCCATATCCACATTGAATTAAGAATTGCAACGGTCACCGCTGTCGGTCTGAGCAAGGGAAAGACCACATAAAAAAAGGTGGCAATGCTTCCGCAGCCGTCAATCATTGCCGCCTGCTCAATTTCTGAGGGTATGCTTTTTATAAAGCCCGAAAACATAAACACCGAAAGTCCGCAGCCGAAGCCGAGATAAATGAAAACAATACCCAGAGGATTACTCAGGCTCAGACTGTCGGCAGTTTTTGTCAGGGTGAACATCACCATCTGAAAGGGTACGACCATTGAAAAAACAAAGGCAAAATACAAAAACCTTGTGAAAGAATTTTTAACCCTTGTGATGTACCACGCCGCCATTGAGGTGAAAAGCACAATTGCCGCCACAGAACAGACGGTGACAAAAAGGGAGATGAAAAAAGAGGTGAAAAAGCCCGTTTTCTCAAGACCCGAGGTATAATTTTCAAGCCCTGCAAAGCTTTCCCCGTCGGGCAGGGCAAAGGGTGAATCGGTGATGAAAAGCTTTGCCTTGAAGGAGTTGAAAAGAATAATCAGTATGGGTGAAAGAAAGACTCCTCCCGCCGAAAAAAGCAGCACATAAAGCACCGATGACAGTACCCTTGTTTTTTTCATCAGCTTTCCACCTCTCTTTTACCCGTAATCTTAAGCTGAACAAGAGTCAGCGCTCCCAGAATTGCAAAAAACACAACCGCCTTTGCCTGTCCCACGCCCTGCTGACCTGCCTTGCCGTAAAAGGTTTTGTAAATATCCATTGCAATCAGCGCCGTTTTTCCCGAGGGAGCTCCGTCGGTGAGGGCAAGATTTCCGTCAAAAAGCTGAAAGGAATTTGTGATTGTCAGAAACAGACAGATTGTCACCGAGGGCATAATATTAGGTATGATAACATGTCTCAGCCGTGCCGGGAAGGATGCTCCGTCAACCCTTGCCGCATCAATAAGGTCTGAGGGGATGCCCTGAAGCCCTGCAATGTAAATCACCATCATATACCCGATCATCTGCCAGGCACTCATAACAACAAGACCGAAAAAGCCGTATTTCTCACTGAAGGTCAGACTCACCGACCAGCGCTGAAGAATGCCGTTTAAAATCAGCTGCCAGATATAACCGAGAACAATTCCGCCGATAAGATTGGGCATAAAAAAGCAGGTTCTCAGAAAAGCCGTACCTCTGCTTTTTTCCGTCAGCGCAAGGGCAAGAAAAAATGCCGTCACGTTCACCGTCACAAGAGTAATCAGAGTGAAAAGCACCGTAATGCCCAAGGAATAAAGAAACTCACCGTCAGTCAGCAGAGCCTTGTAATTTGAAAGCCCTGCAAACTCAGCGTCGGTGACCGTTGTGAAATTTGTGAAGGACAGATAAATTCCCGAAAGAAAGGGATAAACAAAGCATACAACGAAGGCTGTCAGAGTGGGCAGAAGGAAAACAGGAAAGCTCCTTTTAATATTTTTTTCCAAATGAAGAACCTCCCATTTTTTACCGTCAGGAGGAATATGCCTGACTTATCTTTTTGACCGTATCCTCCCATTCGCCCGTACCCTGAGCGTATTCAAGCAGGGCCGCACCCGCTTTTTCCTTGAATTCAAGGGAGGGGAAGCTGACAAATGCCCAGGGCACAGACTCAGCATCCTTTTTGCTCATCCAGAAAAGCACCTGCTTTGTCAGAGGGTCTTCAATTTTTTCCGTGTCCTCAAAGTTTTTATAGGGAGCAATAAAGCCAAGCTCCCCCGTGACGTACTCCGTACCCTTTTCGGAAGAAAAGAGCCAGACAAGAAAATCTGCCGCAAGCTGCTGCTTTTCGACGGGAAGGGCGGAGTTTATGGCATAATAGGTCTCTGTGCCGATGCATAATCCCTGATTTTCTTCACCGTCGGCGCCCATATAAATGGGAAGCATTTTGATTTTGTCCGCCTTGACGGTGTTGCCCGTAAGGCCTCTGATTTCACTGTATGCCCAGTTTCCGTTCTGCACCATTGCCGCCTTGCCCAAAGCAAATTCTGCCATTGAATCACTGACACTCTTTGAGCCCACCAGAGTTCTTTCCGTGACGGAGTTGTTCAGATAAAGATCAAAGATGTTTTTGTAATATCCGCTGTATTTAAATGAAAAGCCCTCGGCGGAATTATCAGCATTTTCCTTTATTTCAAGGTAATAAGGAATGTTCAGCAGATGGGTATTCCAGCGCCACTGATTGCCGCTTGCAAAGGATGTGGAGGCAAAAACTCCCTCGATGCCAAGACTTTCTCTGTTTTTCTGCATATCCTCAACAAGCTGACGCAGAGCCTGAAAGGAACGGATTTCATCCATTGACTGAAACTCCGTCTCTCTGTCTGTCAGAGCAAAATAGCGGTCGGTTATCTCTTCGTTATAAATGATTCCGTAGCCCTCAATTGCAAGAGGCAGAGCATAAACCCTTGAGTCATTTTTGATTGCAAGGCTTTCGTCAATAAGCATCTGATAAAGCCTTGTGTCTGTAAGGTCGGCGCAGTATTTTTTCCATGTTTCATAGCCGGCAGGTCCGTTGATGAAGAAAATTGACGGCGGATTGCTTTTTGTGATTTCTGAGGTCAGAGTCTGCTCATAGGTATCACTTGCCGCTGTTGTGACCTTCACTCTGACACCTGTTTCCTTTTCATATTCACGGGCAATTTTTTCAAAGACCTGAGAAGCCTCGGGCTTGAAGTTAAGAAAATAAATTTCACCCTTTTCCTTGTCCGCCTCAGTTGTCTGCTGAGAAACTGAGGGAGACTCCTCACCTTTTCCGCAGGCGCAGAAAAGCGTGAGCATCAGCACCGAAAAAAGAACAAGTGATAAGAATTTTTTCATTGACATTTCTCTCCTTTTATTTCTGTTACTTTATTTTCAGCCGTTTGAGTGCTGATTATACTATGAGGTTAATTTTAATTTTGATGATATGCTGTGACGGTAATTTCTATAATGAACAGCTCTCTGCATCGCTCATGCCGCGGGGAGCTTCTTTACAAACAAATTCTTCTAAAGATTAACTTTTGCACCGCTCATGCCGCGGGGCATTTCCTTTGCCTGCAGCAGCAAAGGAAACAAAGTGCCGCTTGCTTTTTTCACAGACAAGCAAAAAAAGCAAGACAAAAATGCCCTGTCCTTTAAAGCCGGTTGGGTATGAAATGCTCAGTTTAAAACAGCCGATTCAAAATCGTCTGCTATTGCTTCCTTTAAAACAACCGATACGCTTCTGACTTTTGTCCTTTCATTTTCTGATTCGACGGCGACGTGTCCGCACTGTCAGCTTTCAGACAGTGCTA
>JAZOWF010000041.1:0-9096 GCA_045659065.1 Acutalibacteraceae bacterium | reverse complement strand
TTTTAATTATATAATACATCTAATTTGTTGTGTTTTCCTTAAATATTTTGATATATAAAGGAACATTTCTTGACTTTTTTGATATGGGATGATATTATCAGCTCAAGAAAGGTGGAGGATGCTGTGAGCTTTATAAAATTTGACCCTGATGAGAAGTTTTATTTCCATCACGGAATGAGCAAAAGAGTTGAAGAGACAGGTGCCTCCTGGCCTCATTATCACAGCCTTTATGAGATTTATTTTATGCTCAACGGAAGCTGTACTTACTTTATTGACAACAAGGTTTATAATGTTCAGGCGGGGGACATTGTCATCATTCCCGCTGGTAAAATCCATCACACAAAGTATGAGAACATAAATCATTCAAGAATTCTGATTAACTGCTCAGCCGCTTATATTCCTTCTTCCGTTCAGCCGGGAGATTTTTCCGGCAGATATCTTTTCAGAAACTCTGCCGTTGCGGAAGAGGCAAGAAAGATTTTTGCAAAAATCGAAAACGAAAGCAAGCTTTCCGACTCCTTTTCCGATGAAATAATTACCTGTCACACTCATTCTCTCTTTTTTCTTCTGATGAGAAATGCTGACAGCTGTCAGATTGTTGATGACGGAAATAAGGTTATTGAGCAGGCAGTGTCATACATCAGAGAAAATTTTGCCTCGGACATTACTCTTTCTTATCTTGCCAAAAGGTTTTCCGTCAGTCCCGAGCATTTTTCACGTTTGTTCAAAAAGGAGACGGGTCTCGGCTTTTCAAAATACCTCAATTCCCTCAGACTGCAGTATGCCGAGCAGCTGCTGAGAACCTCGGACAACAGTAACATCACACAGATTGCCGAATGCTGCGGCTTTGAAGACAGCAATTATTTTTCAAAAAAATTCAAAGAGGTTTACGGGGTTGCACCAAAAAAGGTGCAGAAGATGGCAAGAGGCGAAGGCAAATAAATAGAATCTGAAATTGAGATAAAGCTTTTAACGGGCTTTCCCGTTGAGATAAAAAAGGAGAATAAAGATGAATAAATTCAATCATAATTTTACCCTTTTCAATAAAGGCGAGCACAGCCGTTTATACTGCGCTGACGATAATATAGCCCGTCTTGATTTTATCAGTGAAAGCTGTGTGCGTGTGGCGGTTTATAAGAAGGGGACAAAAATGCTTCCCACCTTTTCCGTATGTCCCGACAATGCTCTGCTTTTAAAGGGCAGAGACAGACTTTCCCTTAACGGCTTTGAGCTTTGCAGTCCCGAATGTGTACAGCTTGAGGGAGCAGAAGCCTTTAAGCTTCCCTGCGGAGTTACCATCAAGGCTGAGCTTTTCAATTTCAGTCTCAGCTTCAGCCTTGACGGAAAAGAGCTTTTTTCTGACAGAAAGCCCCTTGCTTATAATCTTGAAGGTGAATTCGGCAAGGACTCTTATCATTACATAACACGAGACAAGGCTGAAAAGGTTTACGGTCTCGGAGACAAGAGCGGTGCTCTCAACAAATCGGGCAGAGCCTTCCGCATTGAGTGCAGTGACTCAATGGGCTATGATGCAAGGGAGAGCGATCCTCTTTATAAGCATCTTCCCTTTTATATCTGTGAAAACAGCGTCGGCACCTACGGAATTTTTTATGACACAACAGATACCTCGTACATGGATTTCGGCAGAGAGATAAACAATTATTATCCCACCTACAAGCATTTTCGTACAGAGGATGACTGCCTTGTTTATTATGTCTTTTTCGGCAGCAAGCTTTCGGTGCTTCAGCAGTTCTGCTCCCTTTGCGGAAAACAGCCTCTTCCTCCCTTGTGGAGCTTTGATTATTGCGGCAGCACAATGGCTTATACCGATGCTCCCGACAGTGAAAAGCAGCTTGACGGCTTTCTCGGAAGGCTGAAGGAAAATGACCTTTCCTGCGGCGGCTTTTATCTTTCCTCGGGCTATACCTCAATCGGAAATCTGCGCTGTGTATTTAACTGGAACAAAGACAAGTTTCCTGACCCTCAGGCCTTTATTGAAAAATTTGCAAAAGAGGGGATAACCGTTATTCCGAACATCAAGCCCGCTTTTCTTCAGAGCCATCCTCTTTATAAGGAGCTTGAGGAAAAGGGTTATTTTGTCAGAAATGAGGACGGAACACCCTTTGTTACTGAGTTCTGGGACGGACTTGGCAGCTATCTTGATTTCACAAATCAGCAGGCTTTTGATTTCTGGAGGGATAAGATCGAAGAAACTCTTCTCGATTACGGTGTTACAGCCACCTGGAACGACAACAATGAATTTGACATAAAGGATGCAGATGCCATTGCAAGCGGCTTCGGTGACGGAGAGGTCAAGGCGGGACGAATCAGACCTGCACTTACTTATCTTATGGTGCTTTCGTCTTATATGTCTCAGATGAAAAATAATCCGGAAATAAGACCCTTCCTTTCAACAAGAAGCGGTAACATTGCCGTCAGAAGACTTGCTCAGACCTGGTCGGGAGATAACCGGAGTGAATTCAGTGATCTTCGTTACTGTCATAATATCGGACTTACAATGTCACTTTCAGGCTTTTTCTTTTACGGTCATGACCTTGGCGGCTTTGACGGAGAAATGCCCTCAAGAGAGCTTCTTCTGAGATGGCTTCAGCACGGAGTTTTTGAGCCGAGATTTACCATCCATTCATGGAACAGGGACGGCTCTGCAACAATGCCCTGGAGCTATGAGGATATTGTCCCTGCCGTCAGAAAAATCTTCGGACAGAGAAAGAAGCTTCTGCCTTATCTTTACAACTGTGCTTATAATGCTGTTGAAAAGGAAATACCTGTCAACGCTCCGCCCTTGCTTTATTATGACGATGAAAAGCTTAAGCAAGAAAATGACCTTATGATGCTCGGCAGAGATATTCTCGTCGGCTTTGTTTTTGATGAGGGCGTCAAAGAAACGGAAATTTATCTTCCCGAAGCAGAAAGCTGGTATCTGGGGGATAAGCTTTACAGCGGCGGTCAGACCGTCAGAGTGAGCATTCCCGCTGAAGATGAAATGCCTTATTTTGTAAGATGCGGAAGCATTATTCCCTTAAATGAAGCACCCTACGGCTTCGGCAGTCAGCAAAGCACAGTCTTTACCGTTTATCCCAAAAAAGAGGGCACATTCGAAAGTGAATTTTTCACCGATGACGGAGACTCCTTCGGTTATCTCAGGGGTGACTGTGTGAAGCTGAAATTTACCGTCCGCTGCAGTGAGGAAAAGGTCTGTGTTGAATTTGTCAACGAAGGCTCACAGCTCTTCGAACCCGTGATTAAGCTTTGTGCAGGGGACGAAAGAAAGCTTTCAGTGACTGAAATTAAATAAAAAAATCCCGCAGAAAAACTGCGGGATTTCATTTTTATTAATCTTATCAGCCGATTCTGTGACCGTTTTTGATTTTGATGTTTGCAATTGCAATTTTCAGATAACCGCCCATTTTGTCACCGTTGAAATCAACACTTGCTTCAAAAGCAAGCTCTCTGCCGGCGGGAGTAAGAAGCTTTCCTTTGCCCTTGAGAGCGTTGTCACCGACCTCTTCGATTGAGTCGAAGCGGAGCTTTATCTTTTCAAGCTGCTTGGGAAGCTGAATGTCAACGTTGTAATTGCCGTTATCGTCACTGATTGTAACAACAACATCACCGCTGAATTTAAGAAGCTGAATGTTGACTGTGCCTTGCCATTTGCCTAAACCTATCATAATATTTTCTCCTTTCTGTATGATATTTATATTTATTAATTTTAAATTCTCAATATTATCAATTCGTGAATTCATTTTGAGCGTTCTCTTAAAGCAACAAAAAATATCAAGTTGTCCTGAAAAAATATATATTTAACAAAGAAATGAGAGTATCAAATCTAAAAAACACAAGCCTCATGATGGGGATAAATTCAGAAGTTATGAACTGAAAGCTGCAACAAAAACGGGCAGATTTAATGATGCATAAAAAAATCACCGATTAGCATCAGCATTATCGGTGATTTTTTGCTTTTTTTATTGCAATATTCTTTTGTTTTCTGATTTTGTCGGTTATCTTCCCATAATGCTGTCATAGCTTGCCCAACAGGCTTCACACCAGGTGCGGCTTTCACCTGCAGCATCCTCCTTGGTGACAACCTTTTCAACGTAGCTTTCACAGCTACCGCAAATAATCTTTTTGTCTCCTTCGGGATTTCCTGAGGGAGTTACAAGGTTGTAACCCTTTTCATCACAGCTTGTGCAGGGACCGAGATTATAATCGTTATCACCGTCTCCGTAGTAATATTTGACCTGACCTGAACCGTTACAGATTGTGCAGGTTACCTTTTCCTGTTTTTTGCCGCATCCTGTAAGAGTGACAAGCACGGCTGCAATTATCAGAGTAAAAGCTAAGAATTTTTTCATTTTAAAAGCTCCTTATCAATCAGTTGATTTTAATCTGCAGGGGAAGGGTGATGGCTGAATCGGTTTCGATTGCACCTTCCTCAAAGCAGACATAATACTGGAACATATCAGGTGAATAATAAAAGTCGCCGTCATCTACCGTAATAAAACAAAGGGTACTTGTTTCACTTCCGTCTTCGGAATAAACACAGTTCATTCTGCCGATAACCTTCTGAATAACCGTTGCTCCCTGCATTTCATAAATGAAAACCTTACCTACGGCCTGCGGATCTGTGCCGAGACTGTCATAAATATCAATTACAACCTCGTCGAAAAATTCCGTTTCGGGAATTGTCAGAACATTGTAATTTTTAATCTGAGTATAAACCTTACCGCTGTCTGAGGTTTCACCCTCTTTTCTGTCAGAAAAGACGAGCGTAGGATCAGCAGAGGCGGCTGTGGTTGATTCGGTTGTAGCTTCAGTTGTGGTTTCCGTAGTAGTTTCGGTAGTAGTCTCAGTTGTGGTTTCTGTTGTAGTTTCTGTGGTTGTCTCGATTGTTGTCTCTGTGGTTGTTTCCGTTGTTGACTCAGTTGTTGACTCAGTTGTTGCTTCAGTTGTGGTTTCTGTTGTTGAAGGTAGGGTGGTAACTGTTGCGGGCTGAGTTGTGAGAATTGTCGGTGCGGCAACGGTGGGGGAGACAACGGTGGGTGCCGAGGTTTCGGAGGAAGAGGGAACAGTGGGTCCTTCCACCTCTTCTCTTCTTGACCTGAGTCCGACAAAAACGGCGGTTACTGCAAGAGCAAGGGCAATAAAGAAAAGAATTGCCGTGATATACATTTTCTTGCTGTCAGTTTTATCCTCAGGCTCATCATCTGCAAAAACTGCAGCAAACTCGTCTTTTTCATTCTGAATTGAGCTGATTTCGGGTTCTTCCTCTCCGATATCACCGAGATAAATGTCTTCAACCCTGTTTTCCGTGGGGCCGAAGCTGCTGATGTCCTCAAATGTTTGACTGATTTTTTCAAGAGGCTTATATTCTGCGGCAACAGGCTCAATGATTCCTGACAGATGAAATTCATCTGCAGTTGCCGAATATCTGTCAAGATCAGCACTGAGAAGTCCGGGTGAAAAATATCTGTCATTTTCCTTGAAGGATAAAGCTTTCAGAACAATGTCACCAAGGCTGTCTTCGGCATTCATGGGATAAGGCAGAGCTTCTCCGTGAATCTGATAATCCATTGCTGTTTCTCTGTCCTGCAATGTGACGGGATGGGGATAGCCCGGCAGGAAGGGAAGACGGGAATTGTTGAGAAATTTATAAAGCATAACACCCAGAGAATAAATGTCAGCTGAGCGTGAGGTGCCTGCCGTGTAAAGCTCTGGTGCCGTGTAAGGCGTTCTTTCACAGATGAAGGTGTCATCGGAAACTGCAATGCCGTAATCGGCAAGCTTGTAATTTCCTTCGCTGTCAACATAAATGTTTTCGGGTCGGATATCCTTGTGGATGACACCGACGCTTCTGTATGCTTCAAGGGCCGATGAAATATCCTTGCCGATTCTGATAATTTCACTGCGGCTGAGGCTGTCAGCTTTGACATAATCGTTGAAGGGAGTAAGCATTTCAACAAGCATCACAACATAAAAGCAGGAGCTTTCTCTGACAATTTTGTAATTGTCGTACCTTACAACATTTTTATTAAGGCGCAGAGAAATCATTTTTTCCATATTGATTCTGACATTTTTTTCAAGAATATCAAGATACTCATCAACATTTGCATATTTTCCGGACTCAATAATACGGCTGATTTCCTTGTTACCTGAGGGGAATTTTTCAACCTTGACACCGAGATATTTTTTTCCTGTTTCTCTGATTTTATATACTCTGAAAAACTTTGAATTTCTGCCTTCGGCGATCTTATCTTCAACATACCAGGAGTCAAAAAGGGGCTCCATACGCCTGAGCCTTTCAATTGTCATTTCTTATCACTCCTTTTAAAGGGATATCAATAATGATAACACTAACTGCCCTTTAAGTCAAGAAAGGAAGACAACAGTAAAATATTGACTCATAATTAATATTTTTTTCTTGAAATAAGTGTTAGTGTATGTTAGAATTAAAGACAAAGATGTTTAATAACAAATAGGAGTGATTATATGAAGTGTAATTATTGCGGCAGCGAGCTTGAAAACGGTGCTCAGTTCTGTGACAACTGCGGAATGATTCTCGGCTTTTCAGAGGATGAAAATGCAGCAACAGAAAAGGCTGAGGTTTCTCAGGAAGGCTTTTCAGTTCCCGAATATGTACCCAACGTTTTTCAGCCCATCGATGAGGCTGAGGAGATAAATGAGCCTGCAAGAGAGCTTGAGGCTGACACAAGAGAGGAAACTGTGAATGTGACGGAAAATATTCCCGAATATGTTTCTGACATTCCTGAGTACAAACCCCTTGAAACAAAGTTTGATATTGAAGAAATTCTTCTTGGCAAGACAGAGGCAAAGGCTGATGTTCAGCAGACAGAGGAGTCTGCTGAGGAAGAAACGGCTGAAGCTGAAGAAATCCGGGAGGATGAAGAAATTCAGGAAACTGAAGCTGAAAGCGTAGAAGAAGAGCTTGTTCAGGAGGGTGCTGAAGAGGCTGAGCAGCCTGTTATGGAGGATATTTATTCCCAGGTTGACAGCGCTGATGAATCCGGGCAGATTGAAGAGCCCGTACCCGTTCAGCAGCCCGAGGCAGATGTTATCAGAGTTCCCGAGGATGAAATTACATATCCCGAATATGATGATTACAATTCACGCAATAAGGAAGAAAGCGTTGAGCCTGATGAAGAATTCGAGGATATAACCGAATTTGTCAAAAGAGAAATCAAGGACAAGAAAAAGAATACAGCAGCAGGCCTTGTAACCAAAAAGGTTAACCCTCTCATTGCGGCAGTTCTTATGATTGTGATTGTTGCAGCCGGTGTTCTTGTTGCCTTCAGCGACCGAATCCTTCCTGCAATTCAGCCGACAACCGATTCTGTCACATCCTCTGAGGAGGATACAACGGAGGCTTCATCCGAAGAGGATACAACCGAAGCTGAATCAGAGGAAGACACAACTGAACCCGAATCAGAGGAAGACACAACTGAAGCCGAATCAGAAGAAGATACAACTGAAGCCGAATCAGAAGAAGATACAACAGAAGCATCTTCGAAAGAAGATACAACTGAAAGCACAACACAGCAGACAACAACCCAAATCACAACTGCTCCCACAACAACACAGCCGACAACCCAGGCTCCTACAACAGCGGCTCCTACAACACAGCCTGTAACCCAGGCTCCCACAACAACCGCTCCTACAACAACACAGCCGACAACCCAGGCTCCCACAACAACAAATCCCTACGGAATAAACGATGTTGAGGTTGTTGTTCCCGATGTGTATTATTCTCAGGCAAAAACACTCTATTGCACAGAAGAGGGCGTTGTTTTCAGAAGCGGTCCCTCAGTCAAGTATGACAGAGTGCTTTATCTTTCAAAGGGTGCAGACCTTACCGTTCTCGGTGAAAAGGACGGCTTCTGTTATGCAAGAAGCAACCGCTACGGAGTTTACGGCTGGGTAAGCAAAGCTTATCTTTCTGAGTCAAGACCCGAAACAGAGGGTACAACTGTTCATTCAGGCACAGTTACTCCCGATAAATATTACGAGACCGCTCAGATCAAGTACACTATTGACGGACTTAATCTCAGAAAGGGTCCCGGCACAGATTACGGTGTGGTAAGCCTTATTATCAAGGGTTATCCCGTTAAGGTTATCGGTTACAGCTCAAAGGTTTCCGGCTGGGTTTATGTAACAGATATGACATACGGTGTTTCAGGCTGGGTAAGCGCAGCTTATCTTAAATAAAAAGGAGAAAAGACTATGATGACACTTAAAACACGCTGGGCAGAGCTGGCTATGTGTGATTGCCCTCTTAATGAATATCCCCGTCCTCAGATGGTCAGAGATAACTGGAAAAATCTTAACGGCTTTTTTGATTTTGCAGTTACTGACGAAAGCACCGAGTGGTGTGAGGATTATCAGGAAAAAATCAGAGTACCCTTTGCTGTGGAAAGCTGTCTTTCAGGCATTTGCAGAAGAATCAGCGCAAAGGACCGCCTTTGGTACAGAAAGAACATTACCGTTGACGAAAGCTTCAAGGGTAAAAGAACTCTTCTTCATTTTGAAGCCGTTGACTGGCAGTGCTGGGTATATGTGAACAAGGCTCCCGTTTATGAGCATATCGGCGGTTATTGTCCCTTCACCATTGATATTACAGATTATCTTAATGAAGGCGACAATGAGCTTGTTGTTAAGGTTTATGACCCCACGGATTCGGGTCATCAGCAGAGAGGCAAGCAAGTAAACGAAACTCACGGCTTCTGGTATACCGCAACGTCGGGCATCTGGCAGACGGTATGGCTTGAGCCTGTAAACAGTTGCCGAATTGAAAAAATCAAGCTTGTTCCCGATATAGACAAAGAAGAAATCGGCGTTAAAGTAACAACCACCTGCGAATGCGCCGGCAAGCTTTTTGCAAAAATTCTTGACGGCGACAAGGTTGTTTTTGACGGCGAGATTTCGGCAGATGCAAAAATCTCCGTTCCTGATTCAAAGCTCTGGAGCCCCGAAAATCCGTTCCTTTATGATTTATATATCACCCTTGACTGCAACGGCGAAAAGGACGAAATCAAGAGCTATTTCGGCATGCGCAAATTCTCA
>JAZOWF010000040.1:0-20352 GCA_045659065.1 Acutalibacteraceae bacterium | reverse complement strand
CAATCAGCGGCAGTAAGGCACCTTCAGGCGGTGCAATCAACCTTGCTGGCAGCGATAACACTCTCACAGTTGACGGCACAGCTTTCATCTCAAACACATCAACCTATAACAACCGCGTGGATTATGATAATTCAATCGGCGGCGGTGCAATCAATGCAGTATCTGCAACAGTAACTATTAAAAATGCCACATTTGACAGTAACTCAACTGACTGGTACGGCGGTGCAATTACCTTCTCAGATGTTATCGCTATAATTGAAAAAACAACCATAACAAAATCAGCAGGCTCAACAGGTGCAGGTATCTGCATCAAGTCAGGCTCAGTGGTTTCAATTTCTGACTCAGATATCAGCGGCAATGCCTCCACAGGTAACAGCATTATTTATGCTAACTCAAGTACAGTTGCTCTTAATAATGTCACTGCAAATAACAACAGTGCATCAAAGGGCGGTGTCCTTTACATCAGCGGAAGCAAGACTGTTGCTGAGTCAACAGGATGCACATTTACAGGCAACAGTGCAAGAGGCAACGGCGGTGTTGTTTTTGCAGAAAGTGCAACTGCAAAGTTCATCGACTGCACAATCACAGGTAACAGCGCAAAATCAAACGGCGGTGTGGCTTATGCAAACAACAGCAAAGCCAAAATTGAATTCAATGGCGGCGCTATAAGCAGCAATACAGCAAATGCCGGCGGTGTTGTTTACGCTGAGGAAAATGCAAGTGTTGTTATTAACGGCGGCGAGTTCAGTGAAAACTCAGCTTCAAGCGGCGGTGCACTCTTTGTTAAGAATGCAACGGAATTTACCGTTGACGGTGCAAGCTTCTTAAATAACACTGCAAGCTCAAACGGCGGTGCATTTTATATCAACAACTGCGCACTGACACTCAAGGATACAACTCTTTCCGGAAACACAGCAGATGCAAACGGCGGTGCAATCTTCAATATCGGTGCTGCAATTACTGCAACAGGAAGCAATAACTTTGCAAGTAACTCAGCTGCGGGCCACGGCGGTGCAATTTATTTAACTTATATCAAGGCTGTTGAAGCAACAGAAACAACTCCTGCAGTTGAAGCTATTCGTGGCACACTTGATATGACAGGTGGTTCATTCACAGGCAACACAGCAATGGCCGGCGGTGCGCTCAGCATCCGTACAGGCTGTTCGGCAACTCTTAAGGATACTGTCTTTACAAACAATACCGTTGAAGGCTATCAGCTTGTTGACAACAATAACAAGCCGGGCTCCAATGACGGCAACGGTGAAGGCGGCGGTGCTATTTATGTCGGCTTCGGTTCATTGACACTTGAGAATGTAACTGCTACGGGCAATCAGGCAAAGGGCACATCTGTAACCGACGGTGAAAAAGAAACTGTTTACGGCTTTGGCGGTGTTATCGACTCATATAGCAGTGAAGTCAGCATCATCGGCGGTACTTATGAAAATAATATTGCTCCTATCGGCGGTGCAATCAGTGCAAACAACGGTGATACTGTCACAATTAGTGGTGCATTATTCTTAAATAACGAGTCGACAGATTCAAATTCAGATAAAGCCTCAACAGTCGGCGGCGGTGCTGTCAGAATCTGCAACGGTACTCTGACTGTAAGCTCAACAACCTTTGACGGTAACAAGTCAGCTTATTTCGGTGGTACAATTCTTGCTGCCAATTCAATTATTACCATCGACAATAACTCTGTGATCAAAAATTCACAGGGTAAAACAGGCGGTATAATTTATCTTACAGGCGGCTCAGATCTTACAGTTGAAAATACTGAAATTTCATCAAACAAAGCAACAATGGGCGGTATTTATACAACCAGCGGCTCCGTCTGCTTAAAGAATGTGATTGCTGAAGACAATACTGGAAGTCAGGGCGCACTTCTTTATTCAAAGAACGTTAATGACATTATTGTTGAAGACTCAAGCTTTAGCGGTAATTCAACCACAAGCAACGGCGGTGTACTGCTTCTTTACGGCGGCTCGATGTCAATTAAGGATTGTGAGTTTACCTCAAACTCAAGTAATTCAAACGGCGGTGCAATTTCAATGTCTTCAGGTAGAATCACCGTTACAGGTGACACAAAGTTCATTGAAAACTCCTCAACAAGTCACGGCGGTGCAGTTTATGTTTCATACACCGAAAACAGTGATGATACAAAGAATCCCGGTATTTTCAATATGACAGGCGGCAGCTTCACAGATAACACATCGACAGCAGCAGGCGGCGCAATCAGTGCAAGAACCTCTTGTGAGATTCATCTTGATTCAACAACCTTTAGCGGAAATTCAACTGCAGGTACAGCAAGCACTCAGTCCGGCGGTGGTGCAATTTACACCAATAACGGCTCATTCACTATTACTGGTGTGACTTTCACCGGAAGCTCATCAGCAGCTTACGGCGGTGTAATGTCAATTGCTGCTTCAGCAGGTACAATTACAAATTCAACCTTTACAAGCAATACTGCAGCTCACAGCGGTGGTGCACTGTATGTTAAAGGCTCCTGCACTGTAAATGTAGTTAACAGTACCTTCAGAGAGAATCAGGCAACTGCAACCTTTGAAAACGCTGATATGATTTCAAGAGGCGGCGGTGCAATCCGTGTTGAAGAAAAAGCTACAGTTAATGTAACGGGCGGCTCTTTCGTTTCAAACGCAGCTCTCGGTACAACGGACGTAACAAGCTCAGGCAGTGAAATGACTGATGCCGGCGGTGCTATTATCGTTGATGGCGGTACATTCAATGCAAGCGGTGTGGCATTTACCTCAAACACAGCAAACAACGGTGCGGCAATCGGTACTTCAAGATCAAAGAAAACAAAGATGAATATCAGTGAATGTACCTTCACAAGTAACCAGTCAACTCAGAATGGCGGTGGTATTTATGTCCAGAACGGTGTCAAGAATGAAGTTGATGATATCGTTATCTCAGATTGTACCTTTGTTAAGAATGTTGCTAAAAATGCGAGCGGTGCTTCAATTTATGTAAGAACAAACAGTAGCGCTAAAATTATAAACATCACCTGCTCTGAGGGCTCATGGTCTTACAGAGGTGAGGTTTATGCAACGGGCGGTGCAAGACTTACTCTTGAGGGCTCCGTTTCACTGACAGCAAGTGAAACAGAAAAGATAACAGAAGCTTTTGTTGTTACAGGCAGCAGTACAACTGCATTTGTCAATTACGAAACCGAAGCTGAAAAAACAGCTTGGGAAAATGCAATTAACCCGATTAACAAGGCAACAGTATCTTATAACCAGATTTGACAGGTGGCGTAAATGAAAAAAATCATAAAACCAATCTTAATAATTCTGGCAAGCATTATGCTTGTTTCATCATGTGCAGTTTTCACTCTGGCAGCTACCAAGCTGCCGAGTGAAACAAGTGCTTTCGGTACAAAGCACCTCATTGATAAAACTGATGTGGACAAGCCCTTCTTCGAAGAGGTGTTTCCCGAGGTCGTCAAAAACATCAAGGAAAGCAACACCCATTCGGTAACTCCCTTTTATGACAAGTTTCCCGTTCTCAACAACCCTGAAAACTTTCAGGGCTTAGGTCACACGTCTTATGCAAACATCAACGGAAAAACTGTCACTGCAGAGGGACTTTACCGACTTCAGAACGAGGGCGCCCACGACCCAAACGTCGGTCTCGGAATTCTGATTTATCAATGCATTCAGTATAAAATTGCACATCCCGAGGAGGATGTGGAAATCCTTTATGCCAATTACAGAACCTCGGTCACTTATTCCGTTTGCGTTGTTCCCGAAAGCAAATATTACGGATACGGACGAATTCTTTACAGCACAAGCTATGATGAGCAGGGCTTTGTTCGTCTTTCGTATATGCTTGTGGAGGCTGCAAGAATGGGCATTAAGGTCACAGCGGTAACTCAGCTTCCCTCCTACGGTAAGAATCAGTATGATCCGAAAGAAAGTGATCAGCTCAGATACAGAGGTATCATCAATCACGTTGAATATTTCAATGCTGCGATTAAAACAGACTGCTATGATAAATATGCAAAAGGACAGAAGGTATCTGATTACTTCAACTTTGCTCAGGTTGACTGGAATGTCGGTGACAAGACCGCTGATATGCAGCATGTAAAGGGTGCAGGTGTTTCTCATTACATTGCAACTGACGGCACCGAGCACGGAAAAACTGTTTATTTCGGAAGCAGTAACCTTGACGACGTTGATTACCTCGGCTCAAATGCCAATAACGGCTCACAGTCAGGTATCATCATTTCCGACCATGACGAGCTTTACCGTATAACAAAGAATTACTTTTTGCTTATGTCGGAATATCGCGGGCAGGAGCAGATGTATACCTTCCGTCAGGAAATGGTCAAGCGAAACAAGCAGCAGACTGACCTTATCCGTGCAGGCAGAGAAAATGAAATTCCCCGTGATGAGCAGATTGTTTATCTCGGAAGCAAAACAGACCCTGTTTTCAAGCTTTATTTCACTCCCTTTGCTTCGGGAGTTGACACCTGGGATGCGGTGTATAATCCCTCTTGTGAGTATGCCGAAAAGCTTCTTGAATCTGAGGATTATGTTGAATTTGTCTGGAATATTTCGGGCTACTCGGATTCAAATCTTTCTCAGCATCTCAAGAGCATTCTCAATATGGCTTTTGTTCAGAATGCCGATGTAAGAAACAGCCTTGCAATCATTTATCACGCCAAGGATCAGCATCCCGAGCTTCCTCAAATTCTGAATCTTAACCTCGGACTTGACATCGGTTACAGAGTGATAAAGGACGGCGGAAGAATTCACGCCAAGGATATGTTCTTTAATTATAAGATTGACGGAGTCAGATATAAGGTTTCACATCTTACCTCCTGTAACTATTATGAGACTGCCTTTAATTACAGATCGAATTCCTTCCTTGTTATTGAGGAAATTGATAACGGTCAGCAGACAATTTATGATATTCTTACCGAAAGAATGTCTCACGGTCTCAATGACAAGGAGCTTCAGACAAGACCTGCTAATCTTAAGCTCGGTATCGGTCAGAGCTATGATATTGAAGCATTTTATACCGGAACAGGTGAGCTTACCTGGACCTCAAACAACACAAGTGTTGCCACAGTCGAAAACGGAAAGGTCACAGCACTCAAAAAGGGCAGTGCCACCATTACTGTTTCTGATGGCACAAACAGCTATAATACAAAGCTGACCGTTGTGCACTGTATTGATTGTGAAAGGGAAAAAAATAACGGACTGACCTTCAATCTTGATGAACAATTCATTGTCAGTGACAAGCTTAAGGCAATGCCTCGCACATTTGAGGTGACCTTCTCAGTTGACGGTGACAGTCTGACAGGGGATACCACTCTTATCGGTAATGACGGGTATATCAATGACCCCTATATTTCTCTTTCACTCAACAAGAACGGTCAGCCGAAGCTGCATTTCCGCAATGAAATAAGCTATGCGGGTGCTAAATCATATGTGTTTAAAAACGTAAATGTTGCAACAGGTGAAAAGGTGCACCTTGCAGTTACACTTGACAGCGCAAATAAAAAGCTTCACTGCTATGTTGACGGCAAGCTTGCGCAGACAATCAGTAATGTAACCGTTCCCGATTTTGAGCAGAGATATACCTTTGCAATCGGCGGTGATTACCGTAACGGCAACGCAACATATTTCCGAGGCTCAATTTATAAGGTTGCAGTCTGGACTGATGTGAGAACTGCTTCTGAGGTTGCATCTGACTTCTCCAAGGGTGCAGACGCTTCTGATGAAAATCTTGCACTTTCCTTTGTTCTCAACAAGTGTGAGAAGCACTTTATCGATGATCTTTCAGCCGATGACAATGACCTTTATAAGCTCAAGCTCTGGCTCGGTAAGGATGAGGTTGAGCCTGTGACAGATTTTGAATATTCCTTTGCGGTTATCGGTGACACACAGACAATGTGTGAAAAAGATCCCGATGCAATGGAAGCGATTTATGACTGGATTGTTGCAAATAAGAAAACCCAGAAGATTGAATATGTTATCGGTCTTGGCGATATAACCGATGACAGTACTGATGTTGAGTGGGAGAGAGCGAACGAATTCATCGGCAAGCTTAACGGTGTTGTTCCTTATATGCTTACCCGCGGCAATCACGATGACTGGGATGATTTCAACAGAAATCTTCACAACGGTTATTATGAAAATACCGTTGACGGAGTAATGAATACCGGTGATATTGATCTTTCAGACCCTGTCGGTCAGCCCGGCGTTCAGCAAAAGGTTGATGAAAACGGAAACGTCAGCTATATCACCAGAGAAGAGGATGTTCCCGAGGGCGGAGTTGTTAAGGGCGACCTTACAAACTCTTACCGTTATTTCAATATTCAGGGCACTGATTATCTTATAATGTCACTTGACTTTGCGCCGAGTGATAAAACAATGGAATGGGCAAGCAGTGTCATTGAGGCTCATCCTGACCATAAGGTTATTGTTGCAACTCACGCTTATATGTACCGTGACGGCACAACCCTTGCAGGCACAGACTGTTATCCTACCACTCACTATGGCGGCTATGAAAATGCTCAGGACGGTGAGGCTATGTGGGAAAAGTGCTTTGCAAAGTATGAGAACGTTCTTATGGTGCTTTCAGGCCACGACCCCTGGCAGCACATTGCTTACCGTCAGGATATCGGTGAAAACGGCAATACTGTAACACAGATGCTTATTGATGCTCAGTATGTTGACCGTTTCATCGGCTCAACAGCAATGGTTGCGATGTTCTACTTCTCAGAGGACGGAAAAACTCTTACTGTCCGTTATTATTCAGTTGCAAAGGATTGCTACGGCTCAGAGCTCAGTCAGTTCACAATTCATCTTGAGCACACTTATAAAAGAGTTGCTGAAACCAAAGCAACCCTCACAGCAGACGGTGTCAGCGTTGAAAAGTGCTCTTGCGGAGCTGTCAGACCCGGATCAGAGAAGACAATCAGCAAGGCTTCATCCTTTGAGCTTTCCAAAACTGCTTATACTTATGACGGCAAGGCTAAAAAGCCGACAGTAACCGTCAAGGACAGCAAAGGAAAAACTCTTACAGAAGGCAAGGACTACACCTTAAGCTATGAAAGCGGAAGAAAGCTTCCGAGTAAATATACAGTTACTGTCAATCTGACGGGTAATTACAGCGGTAAAAAGGAGCTTATCTTCAGTATTTCTCCTGCCGCAACGGTAAAGCTTACCGCTACTCAGACGGCAACGGATATAACTCTCAGCTGGTCCAAGGTGACAGGTGCAAAGGGCTATATTATTTATCAGGTCAAGTCGGGTAAATGGGAGAGAATCAAGACCATTACAGATGCTTCAACTCTCAGCTATAAGGTTAAAAAGCTCAAAGCAGGCACTGAATATAATTTCTGCGTCAAAGCTTTTACGAAGGATGAGGGCACTCTTTTAAGTGCGGCTACAAAGCTTCTGACTGCAACTGCACCTGACAAGGTCAGCGGACTTACGGCTGCTCAGTCAACCTCAGCAATCAAGCTTTCATGGAAGAAGGCTGCAGGCGCTGACGGTTACAGAATTTATCAGTATAACGCAAAAACAAAGAAATGGGTGAGTATCAAAACTCTCAAAAAATCAACCTTGAGCTATAAGGTTGAAAAGCTTGCAGACGGCACAGCATACAGATTCCGCATCAAAGCCTATAAAAAGGTTGACGGTGTAACAATCTGGAGCGGTTCAACTGAAATCAAAACTGCAACAAAGCCTTCTGCACCCGTTATCAGTTTGCTTACCTCATCAGGCGGCAAGGCTGTTCTCAGATGGTTTGACACAGACGGAGAAACAGGCTATCAGGTTTATGTTTCAACCAAAAAGGACAGCGGCTTCAAAAAGCTCGGAACATATAAAGCCGGTACAACAAAGGCAACTGCTTCCAAGCTTACAGTCGGCAATACATATTATTTCAAGGTCAGAACTTATAAAAAGCTTGACAGCGGAACAATATATTCTGCCTGGAGCACCGTTAAGAGCGTTAAAATCAAATAAAGCCTGACAGATAATGCCTCCGCTTACTCAGTAATCAGCGGAGGCTTTTTATTATGTTAGTATGTCAGATAAAAAAATCTTATTAAATTGCAAAAAACTCTTGCATTTTCCTTTCAGTTATGTTAAACTGTCTTGAAATCAAGTGAAGGAGAGTGAAAAATATGTGCATGTCCTGTGTAACAAGCTCAGTAATTTCCGCTTCTTCTTTTCTTTTTTCTTCCTCTGACAATATAACTGTTTTATTTAACCGATAACTTTCCGTTATCGGTTATTTTTTTGGAAAAAACTGGCTTATTTGTATTGAAAAATCAATTTTAAAAGTTTATAATATAAGATAAGTTAATTTGGTCAAAAAAACTTTACAAACCTGTATTATAAAGTGTATAATATAAGGAAATAAAACCCCTGAAGGAGCGCATAAAAATGAAGCATTTACTCAAACTTATTGACTGGTCAAAGGATGAAATTATTGAAACCCTCGACCTTGCAGATAAACTCAAGGCAGAAAAGAAGGCCGGCATCAAGCATCATATTCTTGAAGGCCAAACCCTTGGAATGATTTTTGAAAAAAACTCAACAAGAACAAGAGTTTCATTTGAGATCGGAATGTACGATCTCGGCGGTCAGGCACTTTTCCTTTCATCAAAGGATCTTCAGATCGGCAGAGGCGAGCCTGTTGAAGACACCGCAAGAGTTCTTTCACGCTTCCTCGACGGAATCATGATCAGAACCTTTGAGCAGGAAGAGGTTGAAACTCTTGCAAAGATCGGCTCAATTCCCATCATCAACGGTCTGACAGATTTCTGTCATCCCTGCCAGGTTCTTGCAGACCTTCAGACAATCAGAGAATATAAGGGCTCTCTTGAGGGCAAAAAGCTCTGCTACATTGGTGACGGTAACAATATGGCAAACAGCCTCATCGTCGGCGGTATCAAAACCGGCATGAAGGTTGCAATTGCCTGTCCCAAGGATTATCAGCCCGATGCTGAAATTATGAAGTGGGCAAGTGAGAACGGTGACTTTATCTGCACAGACAATATCCTTGAGGCTGCTGCAGGCTCTGACGTGCTTTACACAGACGTATGGGCATCAATGGGTCAGGAGGATGAATCTGAAATGAGAAAGAAAATCTTCAAGGATTATCAGATCAATGATTCTGTTGTTGCAGTTTCAAATGAAAATGTTATGGTGCTTCACTGTCTTCCTGCTCACAGAGAAGAAGAAATCACTGCAAAGGTCTTCGAAGAGCATGCAAATGAAATTTTCGATGAGGCTGAAAACAGACTTCATGCTCAGAAGGCAGTTCTGGTTAAATGCATGGCTTAAGTTGCCAACTTAAAATAACAGTAAGAAAGGAATTTGCAGCATTGCTGTGAAAGGTGCGGTTGTATGAAAAAGCGTTATTTGGTTTTACAGGACGGTACAGCATTTGAGGGTTATGCCTTCGGTGCAGATAAGGAAAGTGTTGGTGAACTCATTTTTTCAACCAATATGGTCGGATATATTGAGACTCTTACAAATCCCTGCTATTACGGACAGATTGTTATGCAGACATTTCCGATGATAGGAAATTACGGTATTATCGAAGAGGATTTCGTCGGTGAGCCGAAGCTTCACGGTTATGTTGTGAGAGAGCATTGTGAAGCTCCCTCAAATTTCAGATGTGAATACACCCTTGACGAATTCCTTAAGAAAAATTCAATTCCCGGTATCTTCGGTGTTGATACAAGAGAGTTGACAAACATCATCAGAGACGGCGGTGTTGTCAATGCAAAAATCTGTGATGAAATTCCCGATGACCTTGAAGAAATTAAGGCTTACAGAATTGTTAAGGCTGTTGAAAACACAACAAGAAAAGAAAAAACAGTTCTCGGTGAAGGCGGACAGAAAAGCATCGGTATTCTCGACCTCGGCGCAACACTCAAGCTTGAAGAAAAGCTTGCTGCAAAGGGCTGCAAGGTAACCGTTCTTCCTGCATTCACATCAGCTGAGGAAATTCTCAGTGAAAACTTTGATGCTCTCATTCTTTCAGAAGGTGCAGGTTCACCCGAAGAAAATAAGGAAATCATTGAAAATGTCAGAGCTTTAATGGGTAAGACAGCAGTCTTCGGTCTCGGTCTCGGCCATCAGATTATGGCTCTCAGCCAGGGCTGCACCGTAACAAAGCTTACCTACGGTCACCACGGTTCAAATCTGCCTTGCAAAATTGCAGGAACACCCAGAACCCTTATCTCTTCACAAAACCACATTTTTGCAGTTGATTCAGCTTCAGTGGGTGATAACACAGTTACTCATTTTAACTGCAATGATTCAACAGTCGAAGGTCTTGAATATGCCTGCGGAAAGGCAATGTCAGTTCAGTTTGACGTGACCGCAGATTATATACTTGAAATGATTAATAAAATGACGGAGGAGAAATAATATGCCGCTTAATAAAGATATCAAAAAAGTTCTCGTAATCGGTTTAGGTCCCATCGTAATCGGGCACGCTGCCGTATTTGACTATGCAGGCGCCCAGGCTTGCCGTGTTCTTAAAGAAGCAGGCGTAAACGTTGTTCTCGTCAACTCAAACCCTGCAACAATTATGACAGACAAGGCTCTTGCCGACGAAATCTATCTTGAGCCCCTTACAACAGAAACTGTCAAAAGAATTATCAAGCTTGAAAAGCCCGACTCACTTCTTGCAGGTCTTGGCGGACAGTGCGGTCTGACACTTGCAATGCAGCTTTGGAAGGAAGGCTTTCTTCAGGAAAACAATGTCAGACTCATCGGTACTGACGTTGAAGCAATTGACAAATCAGAAGACAGACAGCTTTTCAGAGACACAATGCAGTCAATCAATCAGCCCTGCATTCCCTCTGATATTTCAAACGATATTGAAACCTCAGTTGAAATTGCAAACAGAATCGGTTACCCCGTAATCATTCGTCCCGCATTTACCCTCGGTGGTGCAGGCGGCGGTGTTGCTTACAACGAGGAAGAGCTCAGACTTTATGCAAAAACAGGTCTTGTCGCTTCTCCCATCACTCAGATTCTTGTTGAAAAGTACATCAAGGGCTGGAAGGAAATTGAATTTGAAACAATGCGTGACAGCTCAGGCAACGTTATTGCAATCTGCTCAATGGAAAACGTTGACCCCGTTGGTGTTCACACAGGTGACAGTATTGTTTGTGCTCCTGCTCTTTCACTTTCAACCAAGGAATATTCAATGCTTCGTCAGGCTTCACTTGACATTGTTTCAGCTCTTAATATCATCGGCGGCTGTAACTGTCAGTTTGCTCTTAATCCCGACTCATTTGAATATGCAGTTATTGAGGTTAACCCCAGAGTTTCACGTTCATCAGCTCTTGCAAGTAAGGCATCAGGCTATCCTATTGCGAAGATGACAACAAAGCTTGCTCTCGGCTATAACCTTGACGAAATACTCAACGACATCACAGGTAAGACCTGTGCCTGCTTCGAGCCTACTCTCGACTATGTTGTTGTTAAATTCCCCAAATGGCCCTTTGATAAGTTCCTCGGCTCATCAAGAAAGCTCGGCACACAGATGAAGGCAACCGGTGAGGTTATGTCAATCGGTCAGAGCTTTGAAGAAGCAATTATGAAGGCAATCAGAGGTGCTGAGATTTCACTTGATTCTCTCAATGCAGCTCCCATCAGTGATCTTCCCATTCTTGAAAGACTTGATGTTGCTGACGACAGAAGACTTTTCACCGTCTTTGAAGCAATCAAGGCAGGCATCTCCAACGAGGAAATCAACAGAATTACAGGTATTGACAACTGGTTTATTTCAAAGCTGAGAAACCTTGCAGATTTTGAAAATGAAATTTCAGGCAAGGAAATCACCGAAGAGCAGTATCTTAAGGCTAAGAAATACGGCTATACAGATAAGACTCTCAGAAAGCTTTGCAGCTTTGATGAAAAAATGCACCTTAGTGCAAGCTACAAGATGGTTGACACCTGCGCAGCCGAATTCAGTGCATCAACACCTTATTTCTACTCATCCTACGATAAGGCCTGTGAATCACGCAGATATCAGCGTTCAGGCAAGCCCGTTGTAATGGTTCTCGGCTCAGGTCCCATCAGAATCGGTCAGGGTATTGAGTTCGACTATTCATCAGTACACTGTGTATGGACTCTTAAGGAGCTCGGCTACGATGTTGTTATTGTCAACAATAACCCCGAAACCGTTTCAACCGACTATGATACAGCTGACAGACTTTACTTCGAGCCTCTTTGCGAAGAGGATGTTATGAACATCATCGACGTTGAAAAGCCCGTAGGCGTTGTTGTTGCCTTCGGCGGTCAGACTGCAATCAAGCTCACAAAGTTCCTGGATGACAACGGAATTCAGATTCTCGGCACATCACAGGAGGGTATTGATACAGCTGAAGACAGAGAAAAGTTTGACGCTCTTCTTGAAAAGTTCGGCTTCCTCAGACCTCAGGGCTGCGGTGTTATGACTCTTGAGCAGGCTCTTGAAGCTGCTAACAGACTCACTTATCCCGTTCTTCTCAGACCCTCTTATGTTATCGGCGGTCAGAATATGATGATTGTTCATAACGATGCTGAGGTTGAGAGATATATGAACAAGATTCTCAGCACAGGCATTGAAAATCCCGTGCTTGTTGACAAATATATGAGCGGCACCGAAATTGAGGTTGACGTAATTTCCGACGGTAAGGATGTTCTTATCCCCGGTATTATGCAGCACATTGAGCGTGCAGGCGTTCACTCAGGTGACTCAATTGCCGTTTATCCTCCCTTCTCACTCACAGACAAGATGACACAGACAGTTGTTGACTGCTCTGAAAAGCTTGCTCTTGCACTCGGTACAAAGGGTCTTGTTAACATTCAGTATCTCATTTATGAGAATCAGCTTTATATCATCGAGGTTAACCCCAGAGCTTCAAGAACAATTCCTTACATCAGTAAGGTTACAAATGTTCCTATGGTTGACCTTGCAACAAAGGTTATGACAGGCTCTGCGCTTAAGGATCTCGGCTATGGCACAGGTCTTTATGAGGCTCCTCCTTATTTTGCTGTCAAGGCACCCGTGTTCTCATTTGAAAAGCTCAACGATGTCAACAGCTACCTCGGACCCGAAATGAAGTCCACCGGTGAGGTTCTCGGTATCGGTAAAACTCTCAACGAAGCACTCTTCAAGGGTCTTACATCTTCAGGCATTAAGGTTGGACAGAAGAATAGCTCAAAGGAAATCGGTGTTCTTCTCAGCGTTGATGAACATGACCTTGATGAAATCGTTTCAATTGCCAAGAAGCTTCAGGACCTCGGTGTTCACATTTATGCTACCAAGGAAACCGCAAGAGCAATCGTAAACCTCGGCATCAATGTCACATATGTCAAGGGTATCAGAGAAAACGATTATTGCTTCAAGCTTCTTGAAAGCGGAAAAATCAACTTTATTGTTTACACCGGCGCTCTCTTTGATCAGACAATGGATCATTACATTGCTCTTCACAGAAAGGCCCTTCAGCTCGGTATTGCTTGCTTCACATCACTTGACACTGCAAATGCAATGCTTGACATTATGGCAAGTAATTATACTCAGCAGAATACAGAGCTTATTGACATCAACAGCATGCGTACCGAGAGAAACGTATTCAAGTTCTCAAAGATGCACGGCACAGGAAATGACTATATCTTCATCGATAACAGAGACGGCAAGATTACATGTCCCGAATCACTCTGTATCAATTTCTGTGAACGTCATTACGGTATCGGCGGTTACGGCTTCATTCTTATTGAAAATTCTGATGTTGCAGATGCAAAAATGAGAATCTTCAACCGTGACGGCAGTGAAGGTAAAACAGCAGGTAATGCAATCCGCTGCGTCGGCAAGCTCCTTTACGATAAGGGTATTGTCAACAAGGAAGAGCTTACCGTTGAAACAGGCGCAGGTATTATGAATCTCAAGCTTTACATCTCAAACAAGAGAGTAACCGCCGTTCAGGTTGATATGGGCAAGCCCTGCTTCGATTCAAAATCACTTCCTTGCACTCTTGATGAGGAAGCAATCATTGATTATCCCATCACAATCGGTGCAAACAGCTATAACATTACATGTCTTAGCATCGGTAATCCTCACTGTGTTGTTTTTGAAAAGAACGTTGATGCTCTTGATCTCAACGAAATCGGTCCTTGCTTTGAAAATGCAGACATCTTCCCTGAAAGAATCAACACAGAATTCGTCCGTGTTGTAAACAGCCATACTCTTAAGATGAGAGTTTACGAAAGAGGTAACGGTGAAACCTTTGCCTGCGGTACAGGTGCTTGTGCAGCAGTTGTTGCAGCTGTTGAAAACGGCTTCTGCAAGAAGGGTGAGGAAATCACTGTCAAGCTCAAAGGCGGCGACCTTGCAGTAACCTATAACGATGATGGCATCTTCCTTACAGGTAATGCTGTTCTCGTTTATGAGGGCGAAGCAGAATATTAATAATCAAAATCCATCCTTCTTATGAGGGGTGGATTTTTTTATCTTAAGATTAATTTGACAACAGGGAAAAATATGGTACAATAAACTCAAGATGATATTAAATGTCGAAAGAGGAGGCACATTATGAATAAAACATACGATAAAAAGAAAGTTTTTATAATAAGCATTCTTACTCTCATGATTACTCTTATTTTAAACAATTTTATGAATTGGATTCTTGTTTTTATTTATAACAACACAAGCGGCATTATCAATCAGTTTGTTATGAATTCCTTTCCCTTTGCAGTGCCTTTGGTTGCTTTTATAATTGAATTTTTATTCGGTAAAAAGCTTACAAAAAACAGCAGGGGGGCCGTTATTTTCCTCGGTGCAATCAGCTTTGCAATTGAATTTACAGGTATCTTTGATGCTCTGTTGACAAAATTGCTGGCTTATCTTTCTTATGCTGTCGTTGTGCCCAATGCAGTGACAATTATCAGTACAATTATTATTGATGCGGTTGTCACAATTTCTGCCGCGGTTATCATAGCCAAAATTTTTCCTTGCCTTGTGGGCTTTGTCCGCTCCCGCGCCGATGAAAATACAATTAAGGTGAAAATATTGACTGTCCTTGCCGTTGTTCTTTCTACTGCCGCTTATATTGTTACTATAAATATGTATGATACTTTTTTTGCGGAGAATATGGATATCATCCGCGAAGAGGGCATGCTTGCTTATGAGCTTCTTCACTGGTTGAATGTAATTTCACCCTTTGCAGCAATCTGTGCTGTCGGTTGTCTTAACGGCAGAAAAAAATCAAGAATAATTGCTTTTATCAGTTGTATGTCTTTAGGATACAGTGTGTCAAACTGCATCAGAGAATTTTTTAATATGCTTCTTTACCGTTATGTTGACTCTGTGCTTATTTACAGATTCGGTATAATTGTTTTCCTTGCTGTCAGTCTTTTGCTTCTCAGATTTTTCTTCCCTTCGGAAAAGGAAACGCAGATGTCTGAAGCTGCCCTGATTGAATAACTCTTTTAAAGCGGCTGCAAAAGGTATCTTGCAGCTGCTGTTTTTCTTTTGCCACATCTTGAATTAAAGATTATTTTAATGTATAATTAAGCAGTTATAATAAATTATATAGGAGTTAGAGCTCTATGAGTAAAGTAATAGTTATCGGTGCGGGTGCAGCGGGGCTTATGGCTTCGGGTGTTGCCGGTGAAAACGGTCACGAGGTTATTGTTGTTGAAAAAAATGAAAGACCCGCAAGAAAGGTTATGATTACAGGCAAGGGCAGATGTAATGTTACCAACAACTGCACTCTTATCAATGACCTTATTTCAAATGTAACAACCAACGGCAGATTCCTTTATGGTGCCTTTTCAAAATTTATGCCCATTGACACAATGGAGTTTTTTGAGGATATGGGCGTACCTCTCAAGGTTGAAAGAGGAAACAGAGTTTTTCCGGAAAGTGACAAGGCTGTTGACATCGTTGATGCTCTCAATGCCTTTTCTCAGGACAGCGGTGCAAAAAGAATTCAGGGCACAGTTTCCGAGTTAATAGTGGAGGATTCTGCTGTAAGAGGTGTTATTCTTGAAGACGGCACGCAGCTTGAGGCTGACAAGGTAATTGTTGCAACGGGCGGTGTTTCTTATCCTCTCACCGGTTCAACGGGTGACGGCTACAAGCTTGCAAAGCAGGTGGGGCACACAATAATTGACCTCAAGCCTTCTCTTGTTCCTCTTGACTGTCATGAGGGCTTTTGTATGGAGCTTCAGGGTCTTGCTCTCAAAAACATTGAAATTACCGTTTTTGACACGGAGAATTATAAAGAGGTTTATAAGGATTTCGGTGAAATGATTTTCACTCATTTCGGTGTTTCAGGTCCCGTTATTCTCAGCGCAAGTGCACATCTTAAGGATATGAAGCCGAGAAAATATGAGGTGCACATTGACCTTAAGCCTGCTCTTTCTTATGAGCAGCTTGATAAACGAATTCAGAGAGATTTTCTCGAAAATTCAAACAAGAATTTCATTAACGCTCTTGATGCATTGCTGCCGAAGAAAATTGTTCCCGTTATTGTTAAAAAATCAGGAATCAAGCCTTCAACAAAGGTCAATCAGATAACAAAGGAAATGAGAGGAAATCTTGTCAATATCCTTAAGGATCTGAAGGTCACTGTGCTTTCCTTCCGTCCCATTGAAGAGGCAATTGTTACCTCGGGCGGTGTCAGTACAAAGGAGATTGATCCAAAAACAATGGAGTCAAAGCTTTGCAAGGGTCTTTATTTTGCCGGTGAGGTTATTGATGTTGATGCTTATACAGGCGGCTTTAATCTTCAGATTGCCTTCTCAACGGGCAGACTTGCAGGTGAAAGTGTCTGAGTTAAAATTTAAAGAATATAAAAGGGGAAAAGATAATGAAAAAAGTAATTAATGTTGCAATTGACGGACCTGCAGGTGCAGGCAAAAGCACAATTTCAAGAAGGGCTGCAGCCGAGCTCGGTTATATCTATATCGATACAGGTGCTCTTTACAGAACTGTCGGACTCAATGCATTGAGAAAGGGTGCGGATATTGACAATCCCGAAACAATCGTTGCAACTCTTACCGATGAGCTTAAGGTTGAGCTGAAATTCATTGACGGCGAGCAGAGAATGTTCCTTTGCGGTGAGGATGTTTCAGATAAAATCAGAACACCTGAGGCCTCAATGGCAGCTTCAAAGGTTTCTGCTGTTCCTGCAGTCAGAGCTTATCTTTTTGATCTTCAGAAAAATCTTGCAAAGGTCAATAACTGTATTATGGACGGCAGAGATATCGGTACAGTTGTTCTTCCCGAGGCTGATGTCAAAATTTTCCTGACTGCAAGTCCCGAGGCAAGAGCTGAAAGAAGATTCAAGGAGCTTACCGAAAAGGGTATGGATGTTAAATATGAGGATGTTCTTGAGGATATGATTCAGCGTGATTATAACGATTCACATCGCGCAATCGCCCCCTTGAAGCAGGCTGATGATGCAATTCTCTGTGACACAAGCAACTTGGATTTACAACAGTCAATTGAATTAATAATTAACACAATTAAGGGCAACATATAAAAAGGGGAGTTGCTCTTGAAAATCAACCCTCCGAATTTTCTCAGAGGGTTGATTTGATTGAATTTTGATTATTCAAAGCTTAAAAGTCATAAGCTTTATGTTTTTGCAAGACCGCTGGCGCGAGCGCTTTCCCTTGTGGTTTATGACATAAGCTGTAAAGGAAAAGAGAATATACCTGAAGGAAAAAGAGGCGGCTTTATAATTGCCTGCAACCATATTGCTTTTTCCGATCCTGCACTGATTGTTGCCTTTTGCAACAGAAGGGTACATTTTATGGCAAAAAGTGAGCTGTTTGAAAATTCACTGATCGGATTTTTGCTGAAAAATCTCAATGCCTTTCCCGTCAGAAGAAACCATTCTGACAAAAGCGCAATCAGATATGCTCAGAGGATAATCAATGAGGGCGGAATTCTCGGCATCTTCCCTGAAGGGAGACGAGTGAGGGAAAAATTACCTTCAACCGCTAAATACGGAGTGGCGTTTCTTGCTCGTATAACATCGGCCGATATTCTTCCTGTATGTATTTACCGCAATCCTGAGGACAAAAGAAAGCGTCACGGATTAAAGATAATTTTCGGTGAAATGATAAAAAACGAAGACCTGGGATTTCTCGGGATGGATAAAAAGGCAGAGCTGATTTCTGCTTCTGAAAAAATAATGTCAGCAATCAGAAGGCTGTGGGAGGAAGAAAATTGCAGATAGAAATTGCAAAAACAGCAGGCTTTTGCTACGGTGTTGAAAGAGCCGTTGAAGCTGTTTATAATACAATTGAAAATCATGACAAGGTCTGCACTCTCGGGCCTATAATTCACAATCCTGTTGTTATCGGTGAGCTTGAGAAAAAAGGGGTCAGCATCTTTTCCCGTGTTGATGAAATCCCTTCGGATTATGTTGCGGTTATCAGAGCTCACGGAATTACCGGGCAGATGAGTCGGCAGCTTGAGGAGAGAGGTATTCGGACGGTCGATGCAACCTGCCCCAATGTTCTGAAAATTCACAGGATTATCAAGGACTTTTCCCGGGAAAACAACACTGTTTTAATTGCGGGAGACGGTGAGCATCCTGAGGTGCAGGGCTTCAGAAGCTACTGCAAAGGAGCTTCATTTACCTTTAAAAATACGGACGAGCTTTCTGAAATTATTAAAAATAATTCTAATATAGAAAAAGGTGAAGTTGTCCTTGTTGCACAGACAACTTTCTCCGTTAAAAATTACAGAAAAATTTCAGTTTTTTTGAAAAAGGTCTATACAAACGCAAAAATATTTGATACAATATGCAGGACGACCCAAAAGCGACAGGCGGAAGCGCAAGAGCTTTCACAAAGCTGTGATGCAGTAGTTGTCGTGGGGGGAGCATTCAGCTCAAACACACTCAGACTTAAAGAGCTGTGTGAGAAAAATTGCAGAACTTTTCTTGTTGAGCATCCGTCTCAGATCAGACAGATAAGCTTTGCAGGCTGTAAAAAAATTGGTATAACAGCAGGTGCATCAACACCTGTATCTATAATAAAGGAGGTTGAAGTTATCATGACAGAAAACTTTAACGAAGAAAAAACCATAAAGGAGATTCAGGATCAGGAGCTGTTTTTAGCGGCCGTTGATAGCATTGACGATACAAGTGATAAGCCCGATGTTGTTGGTATTGTTGTTAACGTTGCACCCAACGAGATTCAGGTTGATATCGGCAGAAAATATACCGGTTTCATTCCTGCCGGTGAATACAGTAACGATCCCACCGTTGATCCCACAAAGGAGCTCAAGATCGGTGACGAACTCAATCTCATTATCATGAAAACAAATGATAATGAAGGCACAATGATGCTTTCAAAGCGTCTTTACGACAGAAAGTCATCATGGAAGAACATTGTTGCAGCTAAGGAAAATGATGAAATCATTGAAGCAGTTGTAACAGAAGCAGTAAGAGGCGGCGTAATTGCTTACCCCATGGGCGCAAGAGTGTTCATCCCCGCTTCACTTACAGGCCTCGGCAAGGACGAAGATCTTGCTCAGCTTGTTAAGCAGAAGGTCAAGTTCAAGATTATTGACATTGACAACGCTAAGAAGAGAGTTGTTGGTTCAATCCGCGCAATTCTCAGAGAAGAGCGTAAGGCTGTAACAGAAGCATTCTGGTCAGACATCGAAGTCGGCAAGGAATACACAGGTACTGTTAAGTCAATCGCAAACTACGGTGCATTCGTAGATCTCGGCGGTGTAGACGGTATGGTACATATCTCCGAGCTTTCATGGAAGAGAATCAAGCATCCTTCAGACGTTGTTGCTGTTGGTGATACTCTTAAGGTTTTCGTTAAGGCTCTTGATGCAGAAAAGAGAAAGATTTCTCTCGGCTATAAGAGAATTGAAGACAATCCCTGGGAGATTCTCAAGAGAGATTACCCCGTTGACTCAGTTGTAACTGCAAAGGTTGTTGGTCTCACAACATTCGGCGCATTTGCAAGCGTTATTGACGGTATCGACGGTCTTATCCACATTTCACAGATTTCCGACAGACACATTGCATCACCCAAGGAAGTTCTTTCAGTTGGTGATGAGGTTCAGGTTAAGATTACAGAAATCGACTTTGATAAGAAGCGCGTAAGCCTTTCAATCAGAGCTCTCATTGAGCCCGCAACAGAAGCTGTTGAAGAAGCTGCAGAAGAGGCAGCAGAAGAGGCAGCTGAATAATTAAATAAAAAATCAGAGCAGTCCGTAACGCCGACTCCACATAAGGCAGTATTTCTTTAAAAAGTGAAATAGCATCACAATAATGCGTTAAAAACCACCGATATGCGTCAGCATTATCGGTGGTTTTCGCCTTTT
>JAZOWF010000039.1:0-23032 GCA_045659065.1 Acutalibacteraceae bacterium | reverse complement strand
CATTCTATCCATTGAACTAAGAGGGCAAAAGTGACGATGTTAACGTTGTATCAATCGCTTTTTGAGGAAAAGCGGTCGTTATAACTAACTTTTAGGAGGGGTTTATTATTACGAGCGCCAGCGAGTAACAAGGTTCTTTTGCTTTTAAGCAAAAGGTTCTTATATCCATTTAACAAAAAAAGAGCTGACCTGACGTCAGCTCTTTTTTTGGCACCCCCTGCGGGAATCGAACCCACAACTAACCCTTAGGAGGGGTTTATTATATCCATTTAACTAAGGAGGCATAATATTATATTTTTCAGTGCCCTAAAATTTTATCATTAAATTCCCTGCTTGTCAATAAAAAAAGGTCGGTGTGTGCCGACCTTTTCGTTTTTTATTAATAATATTCTCTGCCTGTGAGATATCTCCAGGCTGCCACATACTTTGTTGATGAACGGGGCACGTGGCTGCTGATGTCAAGGAAAACATTTCCGTCAACCACAAGAATGGAATCCTTTCTTGCAAGAGAGGTCTGCTTGATTTCATCCATTTTCATTGTGATTGTTTTGTCCTCCATTGTGACAACAAACTTGTCCTTATAAAGAGTAATTGTTGCATTATCTGAAAGTGATTCCTCAAGCTCAAGGGCAACCTTCTTGACAATCTGACCGTCCTCTGAAAAAATCACTTCACCGTCCTGAGCGGAAAGCACCTTTTCCTTCCAGAACCTTCTCTGCCACATATCCCAGTCAAGAACATTGTTGTAAACAACATCCTCACCGTAGAAAAGACCGTCATTCTTCATTGTGACAACGGCTCCGCAATCACATCTGAGCTCATCACCTTTGCTGTGCATTGTGCCGACCTGCTTACACTTGGGGCAGACAAAGAGCACTCTTTCAACACATTCGGCAAGATTTTCGCCGCTGTATTCACGGGGATTGGTTTTCTGCTCCTCATATACATTGACGTATGTATCACGGCGGATAAGCTCTGTAATTTCTTCAACGGACATCTTTGCAAGCTCCTCTGCGGAATACTCACCTACAGCATGGCCGATGATGGGACCCTTTCTGCTGCTGTTTGCCCAACGGGGACTTCTCAGATAGCCGCCCACGAATTTATAGGTAATAAGAGCAACACCTGAATCCTTGACAAGCTTGCCTGTGTTTTCCGAAATGAAGCCTGTCTGACCGTTGATTGATATTGCACCCTCAGCAAAAAGTCCCACGGGAATTCCTGCCTGAAGGTTTTTGATAACCTTACCGACAAGGATTGAAGATGGCTTTTCTCTCTCCTTGACGATAACACCGCCCACATACTTGAAAACCTTACCGAGACCGAGTCTTACAATGTGGTCACTTGCAATAAAGCGGATGTATTGGTTAAGAGCTGCCATCAGATAGCCGGGATCGGCTGCATCTGTGTGGTTACAGATGATAAGGAAGCTCTTGTGCTTGGGCTTATAATAATCAAGAATAACATTGTTTTCTTTGATTACCTTGCCCTTAAGAGCGTTGATTGCTGCCATTGTAGTGATACGGTTAAAGTTGTAACCGCGTCTGATTTTCATTCTTTCAAGCTTTTTCATTTTGTTGTTGCAGCATCCTCAAGTGCTGCCTCCTCCTCAAGAGTATGATATGCGACCTTGCCGACAAGAGTTTTAGGAAGCTCATCTCTGAAAATGATTTCCTTGGGTCTTTCGAACACGTCAAGATATTCTTTGCAATATGCAAAAAGCTTTGCCTTGATTTCCTCATTGGCTTCAACTCCGTCCCTGAGTGAAACATAAGCTCTGACTCTCTGCATTTTGTAGGGATCCCTGACACCGATTACACAGGAGCAATCGACATCGGGGTGTCTGTCAATGATGTTTTCCACGTGGGAAGGATATACGTTATATCCGCTTGTAACAATAAGGCGCTTCATTCTCTGCTTGAAATAAACGAAGCCGTCCTCATCCATTGAGCCCATATCTCCGGTGAAAAGCCACTTGACACCGTTCTCATCATATCTGAGAGCACCCGATGTTTCTTCCTTGGCATCCTTATAGCCCATCATAACTGTGGGACCGGAAATGATGATTTCACCGATTGAGCCGCAAGTAAGCTCTTCAAAGGTGTTGGGCTGAACAATTTTGAAATCCATATCACGAAGGGGAAGACCGATACTGCCTTCCTTTGCTCGGTCAACAGGGGTCACGCAGGAAGCGGCAACACTTTCTGTAAGACCGTAGCCTTCTCTGATCTGAAGATTTGCGTTGTGAGCTCTGAAGAACTCGTCGGCTCTTCTCTTAAGCTCGGGACTGAGAGCATCACCGCCGCTGAAAACACCGACGAGGAATGAAAGATCCTGTCCCTTAAAGGCATCAACCTTAAGCAGGGCCTCAAAAAGAGTGGGCACACCTGCAATAAAGTTGGGCTTTTTCTGAACAACCATCTTTGCGTAGCTCTCTTTTGTAAACTGAGGAACAAGAATACACATTGCTCCGTTTTCAAGAACCGTGTGAATACCGACACCGAGACCGAAGCCGTGGAAAATCGGCATAACTGAAAGGAACTTGCAGCCGTAAGTGAGATTACATCCGGCAATTTCAGCAACCTGCATACCGAGTGCATTGAAGTTGTAATCGGTGAGCATAATGCCCTTGGGTGTTCCTGATGTACCGCCGCTGTAAAGAATGAGTGCTGTCTTATCCTTTTCAAAAACAACCTCGGGAAGCACCACTCCTTCTCCGCTTTTCACAAATTCGCTCCAGCGCAGATCCTTCTTATCTGTGGGGTATTTCAGATTATCTTTGTTCTTGAGATATTTGTAAGCAGCCGCCTTGAAAGCAGGAAGCTCCTCGTGAATACGGGCGACGAGGACGGTTGCTTTTCTTTTTGATTCACCGACAGCCTTCTTGACCTTTTCATAAAACTGATCAAGGGTAAGAATCATTTTGCTGTCAGCATAATCAAGATAAAATGTGATGTTCTTCTGAGAAGACAAGGGATGAACCATGTTTGCAACTGCTCCGATTCTGTTGAGAGCATAAAGGCAAACAAGGGCCTGCGGTGTGTTTGGCATACAGATTGTCACAACATCATCTCTGCCGATTCCGTATTTAATAAAAGCACCGGCGGCAAGCTCAATCTTTTTAACAAAATCCTTGTAAGTTGTATATTTGCCCATAAAGTCAAGGGCGGGTGCTTTGGGAAATTTCTCGGCTGACCCGGCTATCGCACCAAACATGGTGGTTTCGGGATAATCGTGAATTGCTTTTGTTGTTCTGTCTATTGCGGGAAATTTCATTTAATCCTCCTACAATTCATATATAATCACCAAATGATTTTTTATATATAAAAATGAATAAAATAAAGTCTGTTTTTTTCTGTGGCCGTAAAGCCTGTTTTTCATCGGATTTTTTTGATAATCACCCCTTTTTTATTTCGGCAAATTAAAACATCAAAACATATTGACATACAATAAGTGTTAATGTTAAACTTACACGTGGTTACAAGTGTAACATCCTCAAATAATAATGTCAACTGTACTGGGATTTATACACAATTTTTTAACAACTTCACAAAATCAAAGGTGTTTTCATATGGCAGATATCGGCAATTCTTTAAAAAAACTCTCCAATGAACAACTTAATAAGATAACAAAAGACAAAATCAAGGGCGCGCTCAAGGTCCTTCTTGAAGAAAAAAGCTTCAAAAACGTCACCATATCCGAGCTTGTCAGAAAAGCAGGTGTTTCCCGCACAGCCTTTTACCGCAACTACGACTCAAAGGAGGCTCTTCTCAACGATGTGCTTGACACTCTTGTCACATCAATCAAAAAGCATCTGCTTTCGGGCATATCCTCCGGTGACAGATACGATCTTTTTCTTGAGCTTTTCCAGAAAATCAAGGATGCGGAAGAGGAAATACATCTTCTTTTCGGTGCACATCTTAAGCTCGAGGACCTTTTTCCTGCAGAAATCCGCAAGTTCATCCACGAAAAAAGTCCCCTTGACAAATATGACTTTTTAAGCATTTACGGAGCTGTCAAGGAAATCATTTCCTGCTGGATTTCAGAAGGAATGATTGAACCCGTTGAAGATATGGCAGAGCTTTGCTATAAGCTTTATACAAGCAGAACAAAAAAATAAAATCAAAAAGGACACGGAATCCGTGTCCTTTTCTTTTATAACTGATTTTCAAGCGGCTGCCGCAGCTGTTGAAATTTCTGCCGTTGTGACTTCCTCGGTCACCTCTCCCGAAAGGAAGGCATTTACCTTTTCCACACCCTCCTTGACAAGCTCCGTTGTTCTTGCAAGGGATTCACGGGCAAGGGAGGTGCCGTTTGAGGAATATGTGAGTCCGAGATCTGCACCGTTCATGTTTTCACTCAGCGGAACAACATTATACACCGTTTTGCCGCCCTTGTTATACATATGCACCCAGGTTGCAACAGCTTCAACACTGTCAAAGGTAAAGCTTCCGTCACTGAAAACCGAGAAATTCATCAGGAAGGTCAGACCGTCCTCGGTGTGACCCGTTTTCAGTCCCATATATGCTCTTCTCTGATTTGAAACCATATTACCCATGGAATAAACACAAACCGTGCTGTGAGTTCCGTCAGTTGATGTGATGAGCTCAACAGGCTGAACAACGTGAGGATGACCGCCCACAATCACATCCACACCCATATCACAAAGCTTTTTGGCAATAGCCTTCTGGAAGGAATCGGTGTAGGTCTGATATTCGTTGCCCCAATGAAGATAAACAACACTGAACTGAGCGCCCTCATTTTCCATCCCGGCAAGCTGGGAATCAAGCTCGGAATAAAAAGCATCAAGCTTATTGTAATTAAAGGAATTTATGAGCCTTGCAGCCTCCGCGCCCACATTAATTCCGTTAAGCGCCTTGACCGCTGAGGTGGTGTCCGTTTCATAGGTAAAGCAGGCAAAGCCGATTTTAAGACCGCCGACATTTTTGACAAGATATTTCTTTTCAGTCTCATCGGTTCTTGTGCCGAGTGTGTCAAGGCCTGCTCCTCTTACAACCTCAAGAGTCCTTTTCACGCCCTCAGCCCTTGTGTCATAGGTATGATTGTTTGCGGTGAGAAGGCAATCAACTCCCGCCTTTTTGAGAGAGGCGACAATTGAGTCGGGTGAATTAAAGCATGGATAACCCGTGTATTTCCTTCCGTTTTCAGTTCCCGCAAGAGTGGTTTCAAGGTTTGCAACAAAATAATCGCAGGAGCCTATGACCGAGGAATAATAAGTGAAAATGCTGTCAAAGTTATATCCACCCTTTCCGTCAGAAGCGGATTTGATTATGGGGAGATGCAGCAGCACATCACCCGCTGAGCCGACTGTTATTTCGTCAACCTTGTAAACCTCAGGCTCTGTTGTTTGCTCAGGCTCCTGAGTTGTGCTGTTCACCACGGGCAGAGTGTCTTCTATTCTGCTGTCTGTCATCAGAAATGCAATTGCAAGAGATACAACAACAACGGCACACAGCACAGCCGTCATACACACTGCCAGCGGACTTTTATTTTTCATTTTGTTTCTCCTTATGCTTCTTTATGAAGCTTCTTTTTTTAAGTCTGTGAAACATCAGCCCTCAAGCATACCGTGATATCTGCCCATCCAATAAGGCAGAGTATAGGTTGTTGAGCCTTCCATTTCATTAGGATTATAATTATTGTCGATTTCATAGCTTGAGCCGTTATACTTATGAAGCGCTCTTTCGTCGGGAGCGGCAACAGCCCAGTCAAGCTCATTAAGAGCAAATACAATACCTGCCATCTTGATAACAGTATTGTCAGAGCTCCAGCCCATAGGAATCTTTCCGTCAAGGCTGAATGAAAGCTCACCTGTTCCGTCGATGCCGAAATCGTCAAGGTCAATTTCTGCTATATCGTCTCTGTTTGCATTGGTAGCAAAATACTTTCTTGTATCAATGGGATGACGTGAAAGTGACCATGCGGCAGTGTCAACAAGCTTGTTACCGTACTGATCGGTGATATCCTTTTCAGGATAAGCAAGCTGATATACATAATACCACAACGGGTTTTCACTGAAGCTCATTGAGTACCACCAATCATCAACTGCGCCTCTGAAATATTCAAGAAGCTGCTCATCATCCTCCATCTGGAAAAGAAGATAGAAGCCGAGCATTGCCATTTCCTCGTCAGAATAGTTAAGAATCATTCTGTAAAGGCTTCTGAAGGTTTCTGTTTTGATGATAGGTCTGAGAATAAAGCCGAGAACATTCGAAACACTGTTTACATATTCAAGAATGGCCATCTGATATCTTTCCCATTCCTGATTCATAATTTCAGCATACTGATACTGCTCATCAAGGGCAGCCATTCTGTATTCGTCCTCCCATTTCTGATTGCCGGTGATATAAGCGGCAACCTTGAAGGCGCAAAGGCAGACAAGAGTCTGAAGAGCCGCACCGCCGAGAACCTGACCGTTGTGAAGGTATGTTCTTGAGAATTTACCCCAGGTGGTAGGCTGACCTGTTCCGTCAACAAGACAGTAGCTGTTGTCAACAAGGTGCTGAGCAAAGCTTTCCATTGTTGTGGAAAGAAGCTGAGCGAGCTCGGGATCCTCGGGGCCGAGAATGTCATATGCAAGCTTGTAAAGGAAAAGGTGTCCGATGATTTCGTCGGAGCTTGTGTCACCCTTATAAACAATATCACTTATGTCATATTCAGCACCGATAAGGTTATCCCAGAGACGCTGAGGAATTTCTCTTGTTGCGTCAATTTCCTGACCTCTGATGTTTTCATTGTGAAGAAGGAAATCCTCTCCGTTGGAATAGGTCTTGGTTGAAGCGCCCGTTGCGGTGCCGTCACCGTTCATATCCCAGTAAGCATATCCGTCATAATCACCGTAAAGAGCCTTTTCATCCTTGAAGGAATAGGTTCTTGCCCAAAAGCCTGTGAGAAGGCGTGTTCTCTTTGCATATTCGGTGTCACCCTCCTGAGCGGTGTTAACCCAGCTTGAAGGATCCTCAAGAGAAAGGTTATCTTCCTTCTGAAGATAGCTTCTGGCACCTGTGAACAGATATTTGACTCTCATCTGATCAAATTTGGTTGCAGGACTTTCAAAAGGAACATTCTGACCGAAATTTCCGCCTGCAACAAGAGCCTCATCGGTGTAATATTTACCCTTTTCGGGATTTGTTACACTGCCGCTTCTCTGCGCTCTGACAAAGCTGTCAACGGTGCCCTGACGCATTGAAATGTAGGTCAGAAGCAAAACTGCTTCAACGCTTCTTGTTGCAGTGATTCTTGCAGCCTCAACCTCCTCAGGTGTTGCGTTGGGGTCTTCTCTGAGAACTGCATATCTCATAAGCTCACCGCCGCCGTACATTGAAGTCCATAAGCCGTCGTTGTCGCTTTCACTTCCGATCCACTGGCCGTTTATGTAATAAGCCTCAGACACCATTCCGCGTCTTGAAACAAACTCCTGAGTTGTGTCACTCATCATGGCAGCCTTGTCGGTGCCGTTGATTTCAAGCATTTCAATGTGGGAATAGCCTTCCTCCATAACGGTCCAGATGCCGTTTTTGCCGTCAGCAAAAATTGCAAGCACCTTTCCGTCACCTGTATCCTTTGAATAGAAATATCTGTCACCCATAAAGCGCTGATATTTATCTCTTTCATTTGTTGCATTTTCATCTGTACGAAGCACACCGTAATCGGTTATCTGCCACTGAGCACCGTCCTTTGTTGTGAGCGACTGAGCCTGGGCATACTTGCTTTCGTCGGTGATTTCATCGGGAACATCCTTGCTGCCCTTTTCGTATCTTGTGACTACTTTCTGAAGCACGTCGTTTTCCGCCACAGCCTGACCCTTATAGTCAACCTTTGAAGGAACGATTTTGCCTTGATTTTCAAGGTGTTTTGCAGTTTTTGTTGAGGATGTCACAACCTTGAGCTCAACGCTGTCGGTATAGCCCTCTCCGTTCTGAGCGGTTACCGTTGCAACGCCCTCCTTGAGAGCGGTGACTCTGCCGAACTCATCAACAGCAGCAACGTCCTCGGGCTCAACAGACCACTTGACGTAATTGCTTGTGTTTGATGCCGCACAGTCAATGCTTCTGCTGTCACCGACAAGCATTTCCCAGTTTTCAGGCACCACAAGGCGCAGGGTTTTGGTTTTGTCTGAAAAGTCAATACTGCCAACGGCATAAGCACCTGTTGAGCCGATGATAATGACTGCCAGAACAATTGCGATTATTTTCTTCATAATACTCTCTCCTTTCAGAGCTTTATCATTAATATGATAACATTATGACTTTTTTTCGTCAACATTTTTAACAGAAAAGTCACTTTTTTCAATCCCCTTGATTTCCGCCTCATCTCCGTCAACGCAGAAATCAATCTCATAATCACCGAAGCTCAGATGATAAATCCTTTCGGGATCATTCTGATAAGAGGGTCTGGGGTCGTGAGCAATAATTTTGATAACCGCCGCTCTTTTCTCCGCGGGTATTTTTTCCATCAGCTCATCGGGACAGCTTACCTTAAGCTGTCTTTCCTTCAGATTTTCCGTAAAACCGCCCACGGCATCTGTGTGACAGTCAGCATAAGGAAGGTAGGGCTTTATGTCATAAACAGGCGTACCGTTGAGCATATCACAGCCGCTGACAATCAGAGTAACTCCCTTATCACCGTCGACTTCAACTCTCTCAAGCTTCAGCGAGGAAAGACCGATATTGTTGGGTCTGAAGGGTGAACGGGTTGC
The DNA here is from genome assembly GCA_045659065.1 of Acutalibacteraceae bacterium. Taxonomy (GTDB): domain Bacteria; phylum Bacillota; class Clostridia; order Oscillospirales; family Acutalibacteraceae; genus UBA6857. The sequence continues at coordinate 14,313 of JAZOWF010000039.1, read as the reverse complement.
AAAAACTCCCACTCTTTTATTTCCGCCGAGAAGAGGCGGTCTGACAGTGGGGCTCCAGCTTTCTCTTACACTTTCTGAGAACTGCCACAGAACCCATATATGTGAAAACTCCTCAAGTCCCCTTACAGCCTCGGCAACGGAAAACTCTGGCTCAAAAACAATTCTGCCCTCAGCCTCACTGACAAGTCCGCTCTGTCTGGGAATGCCGAACTTTTCATTGAAATCCGTGTAAACATATGCAATAACCTTCATTTTATCTTCCCTCCAGCTCAAGACTGATTATTTCGGTAATTTTTCTGCGCAGACGGAAATTCTTCTGCTTGACTGCGCCCTCACTGATACCCAGCTTCTCTGCTATATCATTATATTTCATTTTCCTGTCATATATCATTTCAAAAAGCTCACGCTCTTTTTTACTGAGTTTTCCGAGAATTTTCTCTTTGATTTCTTCCGTATCGGTCTCAGTGCTTATTCCGTCATAAGCATATTCCATAAAAGCACCGCCGTCTGAAAAAGCGGAATAAAGGCTTATTTCATATCTGTTTTTTCTTTTCAGCTCCGTCAGCTTTCGCTTCACGGCACAGTCGGCAATTTCAAGACTTCGTCTGCCCCAGCTTTTTTCCCCTTCACTGCGGCTGATTTCATCCCAGAGCTGATGTGCCGTCACGGAAAGAACATCATCAACCTCCCAGGACTCATTACCCAGCCTTTCACGGCAAAGCTGAGTGATTTTTTCTTTCTTTGACTGCCATACCTTCAGAAAAAGCTGTTCTTTTCTTACATCAATCATCTCACTCTGCCTCCCTTTACGAAAATTATATCATGTATGAATTATAATATACAGCCTTCCAAAAAGCAATAAATCTCTTCTTGTATAAAAAGCGGAGTACAAAAATCAGGACTTCAATAAAAAAGACCTGAGGTTTGCCCTCAGGTCTTTTAACAGTTATATCAGAAATAGAACCCAAATGCAAGATTGGAAATGAATTCAGAAATCTTTGTAACTACCTTGTAAATGAAATTGATAATCTCCGCATAGGGAGCAAGCTGCTCGGCATAGGGATTAGCTATTTCATATTCGTCGGTAACCTCTTTGTCATAACCTAAAGACACGGTAACCTTGATCTTTTCAAGATCGATTGTCAGAGCTTCCTCATCAACCTCAAACATCGTGTAGCTCATAAGCACATAAAAGCCCTTGACGCTGCCGATATCCATGTAAGACAAAATCTCCTGCTCTGCGGTAGCTTCGGGAGCGGTGTATTTGTAAGACTTTGTTTTTCCGTTTGTGAAGGTTACCTTATAGTCCAGAGATTTTACCGTAAGAGTTTCTTCATCAAAGACACAATCTGTAATCTCAATTTTCTTGAAGGGCTCTGCCTTATATTTTACCTTCTTTTCCACTACGGAATCAAGGAACTCAACATAAATATTGTTGTCATATGTATAAACATAAGCCGTCTTACCGTCAAGAGTATAAACAGGTAAACCGCCCTCTTCGAAGCTGAGCTTCATTTTGTAATTCTTTGCATCCTTACCATTATACTTGATTTTAAAAACTGCATCATTAAGATCGTAAAAATCGGCAAATTCATAAATCTCCGAGGGAATACCTGAAACAATTTCAATGCTTTCAACAATCTTCGAAACAGCCTTCTTGGTTGCGGTGAAGCTCTTATCCTTCCCGCCTATAGAAAGGCTTGTTACTGAAATATTAATCTGAATTTCCTTCTTCTTGCCGTTGACAACATTCTGATATTCCTCATAGGTGATATAGGCGTCAATCATGGCAACGGGAGTTTCGTCTTCACCGTAAGCTACATAAAAGTCATCGTTTTTGATGCTTGTTACTGTGCCGTCGGTGAATTTGACATCCATTGCATATTCAATGTTACTGGTTGAAAGAGAAAAGGTCATGGGACCGAAATCAAAATCCTCACCGAGAATTTCTTCCATTTCATCAATATAGTCCTGAATTTCGTCAAAATAAGCCTTCATTTCCTTTTTGGAAATGGGATTGCTGTCGGTGAAGGTCACACTTTCAATTTCGGGTGTTTTGAAAAGGCCGATTGCAAAGCTGTTGACAGAAAAGACCGACATAATCATAAGCACCGCAAGAACAACACCTAAAAGCTTCTTTGTTTTCTTCATTTTAATCTCTCCTTATTAAAAATTTTGAAGAACAATTCTCCTTAATAAAAGCATACATCCTTATGCTGTTAAAGTCAACAGAAATTACACATTTTTTATTTTATTGTAATAAGATTAGCTGACGGAGGGTTTCTGTTATATAAAAAGGTGTATCAGGCAATTAACTCCCCCCTCTCCCCCGTTGACACTTATGCCTATAATTGCTATACTTTTTTAAAAAGGCAGTTTTTTAACATACGCTTGCTGAAATGTTGAAAACTCAGTCAAAAATTCTCAGGAGATGATTTTATGTGGTCAACAATAACTGCACTTTTTTCTGCAGTGATTATGTTTTTCTCTTCCCTTCTTTCCCTTCCCCTCAGTGACGGCACCTCAGAAAATGACGGATATATCATTAAAAATATGGAATACGGCTATCACGAAAGACAGGTTGTTGATTTATATCTGCCTGAAAGCAGTGACGGTGAGGTGGGGCTCATCCTTCTCATTCACGGCGGCGGATGGAAGGCAGGCAACAAGGAGGATTATGCAGATGCTCCCCTCGGCTATCTTGAGTCCTACGGCTGTGCCGTTGCCGTACTGAATTACAGATATATTTCCCGGCTTTATGATATCAATGACGAGCTCAACGACATTGACCTTTGCCTTGAAAGAGTCAAAGAAAAAGCCGTGGAGAAGGGTATTACCCTCAGCGGTGTACTTCTTTCCGGAGGCTCGGCAGGCGCTCACCTTTCAATGCTTTACGCCTATGCAAGAAGGGATACTGCTCCCATAACACCCGAAGCGGTTATCAGCTACTCGGGCCCCACGGATTTTACTGACGAAAATTTTTATTATAACAACCCTCTCGGCAGCAAGCATTCAATAGCGTCACTTTTCTCCGATGCCTGCGGCAAGCGCTTCCGCTTCAGAAACAGAGACAACGCCTATAATGAGCTTATGTCCGTTTCACCCGTAGCTTATGTTGATTCTTCTTCTGTACCCACAGTCATCAACCACGGCATGAAGGATTCTGTTGTCCCCTTCACCAATGCTCAGACTATTATTGAAAAATTCGAGCAATACGGTGTAGAGTATGACTTCAACATCTACCCCGACTCTGAGCACGGACTCGAAAGCAATCCCGAAAACGCACTTATTTCAGAGCAGCTTTTCACCGAATATGTGGAAAAATATCTCGGCAGTGAAAAATAAGCCTTTCTCCCTGCGTACCCGAAAATCTTGAGGATTCCGAGCTCAAGGGCTTCACCGTCCGCAAAATGAAGCCGGACATAAAAATAAAGGGCTGCGGCACAAAGATTGACAAATTCATTCTTGACGGAAAAGAAGGTGAGCCCTTTATACCTTACGATAATAAGACTCACCTTGCGGAAATATTTATGAAATAAAAAAAGCCACCTTCGCCGACACCGCATAAAGCAGTATTTGTTTCTCGAACAAAATTCCCTGTATTTTTGCTAAAAGCCTCTCAAGGCGAAATAGTATTGCAAGAAAAAGCGTAAACCACCGATAATGCTGACGCATATCGGTGGTTTTTAATGCATTATTGTGTTGTTGTTGTTTCACTTTTCAAAGAAATACTTCCTTATGTGTCATCGGCGCTTCAGTGGCTTTTCATTTGTCTGAGAAACAGTAATACTGCCGCAAAAAGCAGTATTATCCCATAACCGAGCACCCACCACAAATGCGGCACAGCATCGGCAATATTGCCCGAAAGAACAGCTCTTTCCATTTCAACTGCATGGACAAAGGGCAATGCATAGGCGAGCTTTTTAAAACCGTCACCCACAAGCTCTAAGTCGAACCACACACCTGAAAGCCACGCCGAAAGATTTGTCAGCAGTGCTCCGCATACACCGCCTACCTGCTTATCATTCAGAACACTTCCGCAAAGAAGACCAAGAGCAATATAAAGCAGCGATATGGGAATTATAAACATTACTGCATATAAAATGTTAATTGTTATATCCAGTCCCAGAATAACTGCCGCAACATAACAAACGCAGCTTTGTGCAACGGCAACAGGCAACACAGGCAGAGTATAGCCGAGAATAAAATCAGCAGCTGTCATCGGGGTTGTATATAAGCGCTGAAGAAAGGAGCTTCCTCTGTCCTTCGCAATCAGGGTTGCCGAAAACAAGGTTATAAAAGCAAGCCCGAAAACTGTAACACCCGGAGCAAGCTGTTCAATTTCAAAGAGTGAAACGGGTACATTTGCCTGAATTGCACTCAGCATAACAATCAGAACAAGAGGAAAACCCAGACCGAAAGCAAGATTCAAAGGGTCACGGAGAATTTCCTTTGTATTTCTGCCCGCAAAGGTAAGAATCCTCATTCTGACACCCCCTTGACAATACGGATGAAGGCCTGTTCAAAATTATCCGTATCCGCCTTCTTTTTTATATTTTCTGCCGTGTCACAAATCAAAAGTCTTCCATCCTTCATAATTGCAATTCTGTCAGATAAAGCCTCTGCTTCTTCCATATAATGAGTTGTCAGAATTATTGTAACCTTGCCTGAAAGAGAACGGATAATATCCCACAAATCACTTCTTGCAAGAACATCAAGACCCAGAGTAGGCTCATCAAGAAAAAGAATTTCAGGCTCACTGATGAGTGCCATTGCAATACTCAGTCTCCTTTGCCAGCCACCCGAAAGCTTACCGGCCTTCTTTCCGCTCACGGCTTCAAGCCCCAGCAGCTTCATAATGTCTTTAATCCGTGAAGCCTTTTCTTCCTTTTTCAAGCCATGCACGCCACACATAAAATCAAGATTTTCATAAACGGACAAGCCTCTTGCAACGGCGGTTTCCTGAGGAGAAACGGCTATAACCGACTTAACCGAAGACGAATCCGTGACGATGCTTTTCCCTTCAAGAAAAGCATCGCCCTCAGTTGCTTTAACAAGACAAGACAGAAGCTTGACTGTTGTTGTTTTTCCTGCACCGTTGACTCCCAGAAGAGAGAATACCTCACCCTTCTCAACTGAAAGAGTAAGCTTATCAACAGCTGTCACATCCTTATATTTTTTTGTCAGACCTTCAATTCTGACAGCTGACATATCTATCACTCCAAATTGTATCGTTTTTTCAGACCGAAATAGCAATCACTGATTATCCTGCTGACCAACTCCCAATCAAGATCCAGGTAACCCGTTGCAAACATTGTTGCAATACCGTGAACGCAAGCCCATATTTCCAAATGAAAAAGTCTTGCATCAACACCGCTCATACCTGTGTTTTCCTGAACAAGATTTTCCATCTGAGCCATAATCTCAGTGTCCTCATCCACAGGCTCACCCTTACGGTCACACATATATAAAAGCCTGAACAGCTCCTTCTCTTCCTTGGCAAATCTTATATACGCCATACCACTTGCCTTATATTCGGGATATTTTCCCTCTGCAATCTCACGGCTGATATATTCCATAGCAAGCTCTTCAGCTTTTTCTCTGACCGCAAGATGAAGCTGCTCCATCGTTTCAAAATTTGAAAAAACAGGCTGAGTTGAGCAATTAAGCTTAGCGGCAATGTTTCTGGCATTAATTGCCTGGGCCCCGCTTTGACGTACAATATCGGTTGCAGCATTTATAATATCTTCTTTTGTAGTTTTGACCTTAGGCGGCATAAAGCACCTCCATAAAATAACGTTTGTTATATATCTGATGTTATTTTATCATTCTTCTGAGAAAAAGTCAATAAAAAAAACGGTTATATCTAACCGTCTTTAAAAATATTCAGGTGAAGCTTTTTCAACATTCATTTCTTTTTACGTGGAGAATTTCGGATAAATCTGACCTTCCCGCCTTTTCTTTTAACCTCGATAGCAGTCGGATCACCGAGCCTTCCGTTCATTTTAAGCTCAAAGCATCTTCTCACAGACGCCTCACAGACTCTGCTGATATCATAGCTTGTATATCCGCATTTAGGACAGCGCTGCAAGAGCAAACCACTGTGTCCTCCCTCTCTGACGCGCACCGAAGCAAGCACGTTCTGCCGGGAAAGAGCCGAGCAGGCTGCACATTTTTTTATTCTTTTTACTAAACGTGACATTTCAAAGCCCCCCCTTAAACCTCTTCATCCTCTTCTCTTGGTGAATTATCAGTGCTGAGAACCTCAAAATCCTCGAACATAAACTGAATTTTGTCAATGCGTTTTTCTGTATGGAAATGTCCGCAGTACCATTTTTTATAATGGGTTTTCTTTTCGATTTTGTCAAGCCATTCCTCAGTTGATTTGTCAACCTCAAGCTGATTTATTCCCTTCAGAAAAACCTCTTTCGGCTCATATTCCAAAGGACAGGTATGAGAAAGAATAATATCCACCCTGCCGCCGAGCTTTTCAAGCTGAGCTTCCACATAAGCCTTTATTTCCTCAGACGGCTGCTCGTTAATAAACCAGGGCTCTCCGTTGAACAGTCGGTAAGCCTTATCAACACTGTAAGCACCGCCGATAACAAGACATTTATATCCGTCAAAATCAAAAACGTCTCCGTCGCGTGCAAAAAGTATATTCGGGAATTCAGGCTCATACCAGACCGTACCGCCTCTGTATTCCTTTGTCTGATAAGTGCCGACATCCGTCGGTCTCATTTCGTGATTGCCGTGAATACAGAAAACATCATAGGGCAGTCTGTTAAAAAGCTTTTTGAGCTTTCTGTCTCTTTCACCGCCAAAGTAATTAATACCCGCATCACCCAGTACGATTACTGTATCCTTATGCGTAAGCTTTTTTTCTTCTCCGAAAAATACCACACGGCTGAATAAGCCGTGAGTATCACCTGTTATGTAAACCATAAAAGCACCTCCTTATATGTTTTTTTCTTTTATGCTACTATTATATAATCTGAATTTAAATTCGTCTATATTAAGATTTCCCTTTTTCTGTTTTTTTGAATGTAAAATATTAAATTATCAACATTGCAAAAAGGAAAATAATCCTATATAATTAAACTGCATCCGCATAATACGTTATATCATATCCGAGGTGAAAATATGAAGAAAATCAAAGTAACCGACAACTCTCTTTTATTCTCCCGCAAGGGTGAGCTTGTTAAAATCAGCGCCTGCGGGGATAACGCAATACGCTTTCAGGGCTTCCCCGACTGCAGAGTGATTGAAGAGGATTACAATCTTATGCCCCGCAATGCCGAAGGAATAACAGAGGATAATGACCACTGGGCAGCCCTGACCTGCGGTAAGCTTAAATGCATACTCAACGGCAGCGGAAGAATAGAATTTTTTGCCGACGGCAAGGAAATACTTTCTGAAAAGCCTGAGCTTACCTTCGAAGACGGCTACCGCAACTACACCAACAAGGGCAGCGGTCTCTGGTCAGCAAGAGTGACCTTCAAGCCCCACGAAAACGAGCATTTTTTCGGTATGGGTCACAGCTGGGATAACGAATTTGACCTTAAGGGCTCGAGTATAGATATCAGAAACGTCAATGCAAAATGCACCATCCCCTTTGTTTATTCATCCCTTGGCTACGGCTTTTTGTGGAATGCTCCCTCAACGGGTCTGTGTGAGCTTTCAAGCAACAGAACAAGGTGGAGCTCTGACTGCTGCCACGCCATTGACTATGTTGTTATTGCGGGCACTCCCGCAGAAATCAGCAAAACCTTAGCCGACCTTACGGGCTACGCACCCAAAATACCCCAATGGGCAACGGGCTTCTGGCAGAGCCGTCTGCGCTATGAAACTCAGGATGAGCTTCTCTCCGTTGCAAGAAAATACAAGGAGCTCGGCATTCCCCTTTCAGTAATTATCTGTGACTACTTTCACTGGACAGAGCAGGGAGATTATAAATTTGACCCTGCATACTGGCCTGATGTAAGGGCTATGGCTGACGAGCTTCACGAAATGAATACAAAGCTAATTGTTTCCGTCTGGCCCACAATCAACGAAAAAAGTGAAAACTACCGGCATATGCTTGACAGCAATATGCTCATGCGCACCGTTCACGGCTCAGACAGAGTTTTCAACTTTTACGGCTGGCAGGCTGAAATTGATGTTACCAACCCCGCCACAAGAGACTTCGTATGGAGCAGGCTTAAAGAAAACTATATAGACAACGGTGTCGATGCTCTCTGGTTTGACGAGGCTGAGCCCGAAATCCACCCTGAGCAGTTTGACAATCTCATCTGGCACAAGGGCAGGGCCGACAAGGTTGCTCTTTTATATCCATATTATTATTCAAAAATGGCTTATGACGGCTTTAAATCAATGGGCAGAGACGATATAATAACTCTCACCCGCTGCGGATATTTCGGCTCACAGAAATACGCCTCACTTGTGTGGTCAGGAGATATCCCCGCAAGCTTTGAAAGCCTTTCACATCAGGTGAAGGCGGCGCAGAATATGGCAATGTGCGGTATCCCCTGGTGGAACACGGACATCGGCGGCTTTTACGGAAACGATACCGAGAGTGACGATTTCAGAGAGCTTATCGTCCGCTGGTTCCAGTTCGGTCTTTTCAGCCCCGTTATGCGCCTTCACGGCTCACGCCCGAGACACGGTGAAAGAACAAAGGGTCTTCTCGAGCCTAGTGGTGATCCCAATGAAATATGGTCCTTCGGCGAAAGAAACTTTGAAATACTCAGAGATCTGATTATGCTTCGTGAAAAGCTCAGACCCTATATACAAAAGCAGTTCGACACCGCAAGTGAAAAGGGCTATCCCGTAATAAGACCTATGTTCTTCAACTTCCCTGAGGATGAAATCTGCTACACTCTTGAAAGTCAGTACTTCTTCGGTGACGATATAATCTTTGCCCCCATCGTCAACAAGGGACAGACAGAAAAAGAGGTCTATATCCCCGACGGTGAATGGGTACTGACAAAAAACGGCAAGGTATATACCAAGGGTAAGCACAGCATAAAAGCAGAAATAAATGAATTTATTGCTTTTGTAAAAAAGGATGCAGAGGTTATAAGCTGCTTCAGATAAAAAAGGAGAAAACTTATGGAGAAATATTTAATCAATCCGAATCAGAAAATTTCAAAAATCAGCAAGGATATTTACGGACACTTTTCAGAGCATCTGGGCAGATGCATTTATGAGGGACTTTATGTGGGAGAGGACTCCCCTGTTCCCAATATCAAGGGAATGAGAAAGGATGTTGTTGACGCCCTCAGAGAAATGGGCATCCCCGTACTGCGCTGGCCCGGCGGCTGCTTTGCCGATGAGTATCACTGGAAGGACGGAATCGGTGAAAAATCAAAAAGAAAAAAGATGATCAATACCCACTGGGGCGGTGTTGTGGAGGACAACAGCTTCGGCACCCACGAATTCTTTGAGCTTTGCAGTCAGCTCGGCTGCGACGCCTACGTCAATGGGAATCTGGGCTCGGGCACCGTTCAGGAAATGAGTGAGTGGGTTGAATATATGACCTTTGACGGAGTTTCACCCATGGCAGAGCTGCGCAAGGCAAACGGACAAGAAAAGCCCTGGAAGGTAAAATATTTCGGCGTGGGTAATGAAAACTGGGGCTGCGGTGGAAATATGCACCCCGAGTTTTACGCTGATGAATACCGCCGATACGAAACCTATGTCAGAGACTATGACAGAAACAGCCGTATTTACAGAATTGCCTGCGGCGCCAACTCCTTTGACTTTAACTGGACGGATGTGCTTATGAGAAAAGCGGGCGGCAGAATGAACGGTCTTTCACTGCATTATTACACAGTCACTCACGACTGGGACAAAAAGGGAAAGGCCCTTGAATTCACAAAGGATGAATATTATCTCACAATTGAAAAGGCATACAAAATGGAGGAGCTTGTCCGCCGTCACGGTGACATTATGAACCGCTATGACCCCGACAAGAGAGTGGGAATGATTGTGGATGAATGGGGTACCTGGCACGATGTTGAGGAGGGTACAAATCCCGGATTCCTTTATCAGCAGAATACCCTCAGAGATGCCATTGTTGCAGGTCTGACCCTCAACATCTTCAACAAGCACTCCGACAGAATCCGTATGGCAAACATTGCTCAGACAGTCAACGTGCTTCAATCTGTAGCCCTCACCGACGGAGAGGATATGCTTCTGACCCCCACCTACCACATTTTCAGAATGTATAAGGACCATCAGGAAAACACTCTTCTCGGCTCATATATCACCACAGAAAATCTTTCAGAAAAGGGAATTCTCCCCCAGCTTATTGAAAGCGCATCTTTAAAAGAGGACGGCACAATCATTGCAACCATTGTCAACACCTCAGCTGATGACAGCGCAGAGATACACTGCCAGATAGCAGACTTTACCCTTAAAGAGCTTTCAGCAGAAATTCTCACAGGTGACATTCACGATTACAACAGCTTTGAAAACAAAAATGCCGTCAGCACAAAGGTCTTCACCGACTATAAGACTCTCACCGACGGCTTTACCGCAGAGCTTCCGCCCTGCAGCATTGTGAAATTTGTGATTAAATGATTATGAGAGAATGCAAAAGATGTCTGCTTCGTGAAGCGGCAGAGGAAGACACACTCAGAAGCATAAAAGAGCGGATTGAAAAGCTTTCAGAAAACGAAAAAGCCGACAGTGAGCTTTACACCCGCCGACTTACCGAATGTCAGAAATGTGACAATCTGATTTCCGGGGTCTGTATGAAATGCGGCTGCTATGTTGAATTCAGAGCCGCATTTATAAAAAACAAATGCCCCGACACCAAAAATCGCAGATGGCAGTTCTGAACTGGCACATAAAAAAAACAAAAGCAATCCTCATTAATCAGGATTGCTTTTTTTCATTAATATAAATCACATCAGCTCTTCGTTGTAAACCGCTCTTTCACCGCCGATAAACTTTGGTCTGCTTCGTGCGGCAAGAACTGTAGCCTCACCGATTCTGTTGTTTTCGAGTCTGACGGGCACCGCCACCTTTTTAAGATGCATACCGATAAGAGTAAAGCCGATATCCATTCCCGCATCCGCCTTGATTTCCTCAAGCACCACGGGATTTTTAAAATTGTTATAAGCCTGAACAGCCATTGAGCCGCCCGCCTTGGGCTGAGGAACAACATTAACCGCTTCCGCAAAGGGTACCGCTTCTCTTTCTGTTACTATTGCACGGTTAAGATGCTCACAGCACTGCACCGCAAGATAAACGCCCTTTTCCTGCGTATATTCATAAATTGCTTCAAAAACTGTCTTTGCTGTCTCGGGGCTTGAATTTGTACCGATTTTTGCTCCCGTTATTTCACTTGTTGAACAGCCCAGAACAAGAATGCTGCCCTTCTTCAGCTTTGTTTTTTCACCAAGCTCCTCCATTACAGCTTTTGTCTGCAAATAAAGTGTATTTTCCATTTATATTCACCGCCTCTTGATGAATTGTAGCACAGAATATAATTTTAATCAATATTTCAGTGTAAATCACGGTAAGGCTTTAACATGTCTGAGAGCAGTATATGTGCAGAGAAGCAATATATTCTTTGCTGAAAAAAATTTTTCCGCTTATTCGAATAAGAAATGTTACTCTTCAGCCATCTGACGATATAGAATCTAAAAAAATGTTTCAGAGTTATGCTCTGCGGACATAAACAAAAAAGCACTTCCTGAGAAGTGCTTCTTTTCTGGTATGAATGATTATAACGGATTACCTAAAACATATTTTTCACGGCACCAACATACACATTCTTTTCATACCAAAAGCACCTCTTCATAGTATAAATGAGGAGATGAAATAATGTCAACATTTATTGAGGACTTTTATTACGGTAACATTGAGCCGCAAGAGGTTAATTCCGAATTAACACCTAAACTCAAAAAGAAACTGAGCAATCTCGCAGAGAAAGAAGAACAGCTTACCGCAAGGCTGACCGGTGAGAATAAGGAGCTGTTTCAAAATTATGTAAGTGCTTATATTGAATTCTCAACAACAAGTAGCGCTGACAGCTTTATATCAGGCTTCCGGCTCGGTGCAAGATTTACATACGAAACTTTTGTGGGAAAATAGTATTAATTTCGGTAGCGGCTACCGAAATTAAATCCGCACATTCGACTAACCTCCCATTATAAGGTAAAATGAAATTACCAAGTAACAGGAGGTTTTGTTATGGAAAGAAAAACTAAAATTAAGTTCACGGATTTTGAGTGCAACTTGCTTATTAACGGTATGAATGAGTTCCGCAATATGCTTTTGGCGGAGAATTTGCCTACTGAGGATGTTGATGAGCTGTTACTGAAAATCATTGATAAAAGCGAAAAATAAGGAGGAAGTTATTATGTTAAACGGAAATACTATTAGTTATCGCAGAGTTGGAGATTACAATATTCCAAATCTCACACTCCCACCCGAAGAAGCAAACATCAGGCTTGGCAAATGGGGTATGTTACATAAGGATTATCTTGAAAAACATAACCGTGTTCTTTTTAATGTGTTACTTACACAAGGCAAGCTTTATCAGCATTGTTCAAAGATAGAAAATCAGGCGCAACAGATGTTTGATACGATTGTTGAGCAGATGAAAGAAACAGAAGGTGTGACTGAGCACCTAAAAGCGGATAACCAAATGGAATGGGTATGCATGATGCAAAATATTGAAGCAAGGGCGAGTGAGTTTGTATGTGCAGAAATTATATACACATAAATAGGACAAGATAAAACAGTCAATACAAAGTGGCAAGGAGATTTTCTTTTTGCCGCTTTAATTTTACACAGATTTTACATAGATATACTTTTGGATTTTACTTGATAACTGTAAAATACAGGTAAAATGCAAGTAAAATAACATATTATATAAATCGGAGGTTAAAACAAATGGATGTTTTTGACGTGTTAACTCTCATAGGTGGCCTTTGCTTGTTCCTCTTCGGAATGAATCTTATGGGTGACGCTCTCGAAAGAAGTGCAGGCAGTAAGCTTGAGCATATGATTGGTAAGCTTACTACAGGTAAATTCGCAGGTCTTATGACAGGCCTCGGTGTTACAGCTGTAATTCAGAGCTCATCTGCCACAACAGTTATGGTTGTAGGCTTTGTAAACTCAAAGCTTATGACTCTCAAGCAGGCAATTCATGTTATTATGGGTGCTAATATAGGTACAACGGTTACTGCATGGATTCTCAGTCTCAGCGGTATTTCAGGAAGTAATATGTTCCTGAAGCTTCTTAAGCCTACTTCGTTTACGCCTATTCTTGCTCTTATCGGTATTATCTTTGCTATGTTTACAAAGAGCAATAAGAAAAAGGATATCGGTGTAATTCTCCTCGGCTTTGCAACCCTTATGTTCGGTATGGATACTATGTCAGATGCCGTTTCAGGACTTCGTGATATTCCTCAGTTCCAGGAAATGTTCATTATGTTCAAGAATCCTATTCTCGGTGTTCTTGTAGGTGCCGTTCTTACTGCTGTTATTCAGTCAAGCTCCGCTTCAGTAGGTATTCTTCAGGCTCTTGCAGCAACGGGGGCAGTTTCCTTCGGAGCAGCAATCCCTATTATCATGGGACAGAATATCGGTACCTGTATCACAGCCTTGCTTTCATCCGTGGGTACAACTAAGAACGCAAGAAGAGCAGCTCTTGTCCATCTTTCCTTTAATGTCATTGGTACAGTAGTATGTATAGGTGCATTCTCTGTTATCAAGGAAGTGTTTGCTCCTGCCTTACTTGATGAGTCAGCAACTCATGCAGGCATTGCAACTGCTCATTCTTTGTTTAACCTTATTTGCACTCTCCTTCTTCTTCCTATGTCAGGTCTTCTTGAAAAGCTTGCATACAAGCTTATTCCCGACGGAGATAAGGATGTTAAAACTGCAGAGCTTGATGACAGACTTCTCGTTACTCCTGCAATCGCTCTTGAATGTGCACATAAGCTCACTTGCGAAATGGCTGAAATTTCAACAGATGCTCTTCAAAGCAGTATTGAATGTCTTACCGCATACGACAAGGATAAGGCTAAAAAGATCCGTGAAATTGAAGACAAAACCGACCACCTTGAAGACGTTATCGGCACTTATCTCATTAAGCTCAGCACCAAGCAGCTCAATGAAACAGAGGGTACTCTTGCGTCTATGCTTCTCAAGGCAATCGGTGACTTTGAAAGAATTTCCGACCACGCCGTAAACATTCTTGAATCAGCAGAGGAAATGCGTGATAAGGGAATTGTATTCTCCGACAGTGCAAAAACAGAAATGGATTCACTTTCAGCTGCAACGGCCGAAATA
>JAZOWF010000038.1:0-53654 GCA_045659065.1 Acutalibacteraceae bacterium | reverse complement strand
AGCGAGTTGCCATAGCACGTGCTTTGGCAGTAGAGCCGAGAGTTCTTCTTCTTGACGAGCCCTTAGGTGCTCTGGACCTTAAGCTGCGTAAGGATATGCAGGTCGAGCTTAAAAATATTCAGAAAAGAATGGGTATCACATTTATTTATGTTACCCACGACCAGCAGGAAGCTCTCTCTATGAGTGACACCGTTGTTGTTATGAATGACGGCAGAATTCAGCAGATAGGCACACCTATAGATATCTATAACGAGCCGAAAAATGCTTTTGTAGCTGACTTTATCGGTGAAAGTAATATTCTTGACGGTGTAATGCTTGATGACTTTAAAGCCAAGTTTTCAGGCGCAATTTTCCAGTGTCTTGATAAGGGCTTCAAGGTCAATGAAAGTGTTGATATCGTTGTGCGCCCCGAAGATGTTGATGTTGTTCCCTACGGCGAGGGTACCATCAGCGGTGTAATCACATCAAACACATTTAAAGGCGTTCACTTTGAAATGATTGTTGATATCGATAACTTCAAGTGGATGATTCAGACTACAGATTATTATCCCGTTGGTGCTAAAATCGGTATTCAGATTGAACCTGATGCAATTCATGTTATGAAGAAGAGTGAATATTCAGGTATGTTCGGTGACTACAGCAGCTTCAGTGATGAGCTCGAGCACCTTTCAGATGTTGAAGTTGAGGAGGAGTGATAGATGAAGAAAAAGCTTATTGCTTCCCCTTATCTTGTCTGGGCGGCTCTTTTCATAATTGTTCCGCTTATTTTCGTTGCATATTATTCCTTCTTTGATTCACAGGGCAACTTTACCCTCGAGTTCGTCAGTGATATGGGTAAATACAAGGATGTTATGCTTGTTTCCATCTGGCTGGGCTTTATTGCAACGGTTATAAGTCTAGTTCTTGCTTATCCTCTTGCTTATATTATGGCAAGAAGCACTCAGAATGTGCAAAGAACAATGATGATGCTCATTATGCTTCCCATGTGGATGAATCTTCTTATCAGAACATATTCAATGATGATTCTTCTTCAGGATACGGGTATCATCAACGGCTTTCTGTCTTTCTTCAGACTGCCCGAGCTTCATATGATCAATACTCAGGGTGCAGTTGTACTCGGTATGGTTTATAACTATATTCCCTATATGATATTGCCCCTTTATTCGATTATGTCCAAGATGGACAAAAACCTTATTGAAGCCGCTGAAGACCTTGGCTGTAACAAGGTGCAGGTATTTAAAAATGTTATAATACCTCTCAGTCTTCCCGGTATTGCTTCGGGCTTCACAATGGTTTTTGTGCCCTCCGTTTCAACCTTCTACATTTCCAAGAAGCTTGGCGGAAACACCTTTGCTCTCATCGGTGACGTAATTGAAATGCAGTTCAAGAGCGCCAACAACTATAATCTCGGTGCGGCTTTATCTCTTGTTCTGATGGTGCTTATCATTATCTGTATGATGATAATGAACCGCTTTACCGGTGAAGATGATGACGGAGGTGTGCTGATATGAAAACAAAAATGACACCTCTCTCAAAGCTCTATGTGGCGCTGATAATGATTCTTCTTTACGCGCCCATAGTGGTTATGATTATCTTTTCCTTCAACGCTTCCGCAAGTACAAGCGTTATGACCGGTGTTTCATTCAGATGGTATAAGACTCTGCTGAATGATGCAGCCACAATTCAGGCTCTGAGAAACACTCTTGTTCTTGCCGTTTCCTCCTCTGTTATTGCAACAGTTATGGGAACAGCGGCAGCTGTGGGAATCAATGAATTCAGAAACAGAAGAATTAAAAAGCTCACAATGGGTGTGACAAACATTCCCATGATGAATCCCGAAATCGTTACGGGTATTTCAATGATGCTTCTTTTCGTTATCTGTGCAAATCTCATCGGAATAAAGGATGTTCTGGGCTTTACAACAATGCTTATTGCTCATGTAACCTTTAACCTTCCTTATGTTATTCTTAATGTTCTTCCCAAGCTCAGACAGCTTGACAAATATCTGCCCGAGGCGGCAATGGACCTTGGCTGCACACCTCTGCAGTCCTTCTTCAAGGTTGTTCTGCCTTCAATTTCAACAGGTATTTTCTCAGGACTTATGATGTCCTTCACTCTTTCCCTTGATGATTTTGTTATCAGTTATTTCACTCAGGGACCCTCCTTTGAAACCTTACCTATCAGAATTTTCTCAATGACCAAAAAACGAGTAACACCTGATATGTATGCTCTTTCAACTCTTATTTTCTTTGTTATTCTTCTCCTTCTTGTGCTTCTGAACGTTGCACAGGTAAGAGGTGACAAAAAAATGAGCAATAAAATCAATAAGAAGGGGTGAAGAAATGAAAAAAATATTTTTCCTTTTTATTGTCTGCTCCCTGCTTGCTCTGACAGTGCTTTCAGCTTCAGCTTATGAAAATGAGGAGTTTTACAAAAGATACGACGGTATGGAAATCAATGTGTTCAACTGGGGTGAATACATCAGTGACACTTATGAAGACGGTATGCTTGACGTAAACGCCGAATTTGAAAAGCTTACGGGCATCAAGGTCAATTACGTGACCTATGAAAGCAATGAGGATATGTACACAAAAATCAAAAACGGTGGCGCAAGCTATGATATTGTCATACCGTCGGATTATATGATTGAAAGAATGATTGACGAAGGTCTTCTGCGTGAAATTGACACAGCATCCCTTCCCAATTACAAATACATTTCCGAAGATTATAAGCAGATGTATTTTGACCCCGAAAACAAATACTCAGTGCCTTATAACGTCGGCATGGTCGGTCTGATTTATAACACTACAATGGTTGAAGAGACGCCTAACAGCTGGGGCGCACTGTGGGATGAGCGTTATTCGGGCAAGATTCTGATGATTGACAATCCGAGAGATGCCTTTGCCATTGCAGAAAAATATCTCGGTTATTCCCTTAACACAACTGACGAAAAGCTGCTTACTGACTGTGCACAGCTTCTTATTGAGCAGAAGGATGTGCTTCAGGGCTATGTTATGGATGAAATCTATAACAAAATGGAAAGCGGAGAAGCGGCAATCGTGCCTTATTATGTCGGTGACTTTGTCTGTATGAAGCAGGTCAATCCCGATCTTGAATTTGTTTATCCGAAAGAGGGAGTCAACATTTTCGTTGATTCAATCTGCGTTCCTCAGTCCTCACAGAATTATGAGGGCGCGCTTCTTTACATCAACTTCCTTCTTGATCCCGACATTGCATTATGCAATGCTCTGACAATCGGTTATGCAACTCCCAACACAGGTGTTCTTGCTCATCCCGATTATGAGGAAATGCTTAACAATGAATATCTTTATCCCTCTCAGGAGGATATGCCTGACACGGAATATTTCACAAATCTTCCTCAGGAAACACTTCTTCTCCTTTCAAATCTCTGGAGTGAGATTAAGGTGTACGGCGCCGATAACAGCAAAATTTATTTCGGCTTTGCCGCAGTGGGTATATGTTCCTTTGCGTTCATTGTCAGAAAGGCAGTTATAAAGCGCAGAAGAGAATACTGGTATAATTTCCCCGAAGCAAACAACTGATTAAAAAACACCGATATGCGTCAGCATTATCGGTGTTTTTCTTTGAGTACAAATCAGTATAAAAAGCCTTTTACACTTTCAAAAAGATATTTTATCGGAGCGGCAGGTGAGAGCATAATAAAATCATTGTATTTGTCAAGAAGCCTTTTCACCGCGGAATCAGAAATGATTTCTCTGCGATCAACAAAAAGAGAAACATTTTCTTTTTCCTTTGAGATTTTAATCACCTGTGCGCTTTGATCATAAAGAATCTTTGCCGCACTTTCCTCCACTGTAATTTTTCCGCTGAGAATCATTGTCAGACAGCAGATAATCACATTCACAAGCAAAAAAGCGGAAAGAAATCTTCGGACTTCATTCTTCATTCAGCACCTCATTTTTCATGTTTTTTCAGCATTTCGCTGATGGCTTTACCGAGACATTTGCCTGTATAAACCGCTTCCTCAAGGGTGTTTGCATCTGTTCCCACCTCAACAAGCAGAGAGCATTCCGTCAGATCCATATTGTATTTTCTCGGGGAAAAGTATAAGGGTCTTGTAATGCCCGGAAAAAGATCTTCAAGCTGCTTCTGAAGGTGGACAGCAAAAACAAGATTCTTTTCCCAATTCGGAAAGTTTTCAACGGGATTACCCTCCTCCTGACAGCCGCTGATTATCATTATTTGAGCTGCTTTTTTGCCCTCAATTTCAGCAGTAGCCTTGATTTTTGTTCCGTCACTTCGTTGAATTGCGTCACGGTGAATGTCAAGAACGATTTTGATTGAAGGATTTTCCTTCAGATATTTTTCAACCCCTGCCCGTGATTTTCCGTATGCACCTGTGTAGGTGCTGTCATAGATTGACGTGTCGTGAATTACGGTGAAGCCTGCCTGCTCAATCTGCTGAACAATGGCCTGACCGACTCTTACCATATTCCGCCCTATATCGTTTGTACGGGTCAGAAAGCCCTGCTGATAATAGCCTCGGTCGAGAATCTGATAGGTCTCTGTGGTGTGGGTGTGAAAAATCAGTACGGAGGGCTCGTCTTTTTTTACAGAAAGGTCAATTTCTTCACTAAGCAGCTTTTTGATATCAATTCCCGTTTTGTTGACGTTTTTTACTCTTATATTCTGATACTTGTCTGTGACTCCGTCATTTATATATTGATACTCAGAAATAGCACCGTCTTTTTTGTGGTCTTTTGACGCTTCTTTTTCAAGGTCAATAATCTCAGCTATGTCATCAGGCGTCTTTGTGAAGGGCTCTGTTTTTGCAATTTTTGTTGTTTCGGGCTGCTGCTTTTCCGTGGTTTCTTTTCTTTCTGTTGTGGGCTGTACGGTTGTGTCACTTTCGGTGGCGGTCGGTTCATTTTCGCATTTTACAACAGGTATATAGCTTTTGGCTGAAAGAAGAGCAAGCTTTGAGGAAAGCTTAAGCACCGAGGCTCTGAAAAAGAAAAGAAAGGTAAGAAACACAAAAACCGTCAGCGTCACAAGTAAAATGTTTTTCCCTTTTCTATCATTCATTTTTTTAATTCCTCCAACAATTTATCTGTTGAATTTATATTCGGAGAAAATCACTTTTATTCAGGATAAAATTGCAAGAATATCTTCGGGCGGTATTTCCGGCTGAAGAGCACTGTTTATTGCTGCCGCAATCAGACGGGCAGCCCCTTCAACAAGGTTGTCTATTTCCTTGGGTGTGACCATCATTTTGCCTTCGTCGGCAAGCTGCTTTTTCTGTCCGTCGTCAAGATTGCGGATTCCCGATTTTTCAAGAAGGTCAAATGCAAGTGTGGCTCCGTCAACAACTGTGGGCACGCCGACTGCAATTACGGGAACGCCGAGGGTATCCCTGTTGATTTTTCTTCTTGCATTGCCCACACCGGAGCCGGGGGAGATGCCCGTATCACTGAGCTGAATTGTTCTGCCGAGCCTTTGAGTTGAGCGTGAGGCAAGAGCGTCAATGACAATTACTGCTCCCGGTCTGATTTTTTCTGAAATACCGCTTATGACCTCTGCAGATTCAATACCCGTTTTTCCGAGAACACCCGGAACAACGGCGGCAACAGAGCGCAGCTTCTGAAAGCCTATTGATTTTGCAAGATCCTTGCCGATATGCCTTGTGGCAAGAAGCTGAGAAATGCATTTCGGACCGAGAGCATCGGGGGTGATGCTCTCATTGCCCAGTCCTGCAACAAGCACAGGGGAGTCGGGCGGCAGAAGTGAGGTAAGCTCCTGTGTGAGCACCTTCAGACAAAGGGGAAAATCCTTGATGTCGGAAAGGGGAGACGGTGCTTCAAGGGTTATATATATTCCTTTAGGCTTTCCGAGAAGCTTTTCACCCTTTTCATTTTCAACGGTTATGGTGTGAACGGTGATTCCGTCGATGTGTTTTTCACGGCTGACAATGCCGTCAAGCTCATGCTTATCAATATATTCACGTCTTTCAAGGGCAAGATCAGTACGAAAATTCATTTTTTTCACCTTTGACTGTTGCATTATTTTTAGTAGTGTAGTATCATTATTCCGCATTTAAAAAAAGTATATTCAAATTTCAAAAAACATCTTGCAATATTCCTGCAAGTGTGATATGATTACTTTTGCATTTAATGTATATACTAACAGGAGGTGTAATAAATGGCTAACATCAAATCAGCAAAGAAGCGTGTACTTGTTAACGCAACAAAGCAGGCGCGTAATAAGTCAGCTAACTCAGCTCTCAAAACAGCTCTTAAGAAGGCTAATGTTGCTATCGAAACAAATGCAGCAGACAAGGATGAGCTCGTTAAGGCAGCAATCAAGAAGATTGACCAGGCAGAAGCAAAGGGCCTTCTTCATAAGAACAACGCAGCAAGAAAGAAGTCAGCTCTTACTTTAAAGCTCAACGCAAGCAAATAATTTTAAGAGATTTTGAGACGGTTTACCCGTCTCTTTTTCTTTATATATTCTTCGGAGTGTTTTCAGACAGTCTGACAAAGCTTATAAAAATCAACCCACCGATGAAAAAACGGTGGGTTTAACTGTCCTTCTCTGATAATTTTGTTATTGACAAATATTGTTGTATGGGCTAAGATGAAATTGTGATAAGGCTTTAACAAAATAACATAAAAAGTGTATATCTGATTTTATTTTGTAAGGCTTGTGTCGCAGAATATACGGTTTTATTTTATCGGTATTTTTTAAGGAGGAAAAGAAAATGAAAGCTAAAAAACTTTTCGGCATTGTCAGTATGATCTTTGTTATGCTGTGTCTTTTTTCTGCGGTGTCCTTTGCTGCTGAGGAAAAGATAAGCGGAGATTTTGCTTATATTGTTCTTGATAACGGAACAGTTGAAATCACCGAATATAACGGCAGCTCAAGCAGTCTTAAAATTCCTTCCAAGCTGGCCGGTAAAAAGGTCACTGTTCTCGGATATGAAGCCTTCAGCGGAAACACAAAGGTTAAAAAGGTTGTTATTCCCGACACTGTAAAGGAAATCAAAACTTCTTTTATTCATAATCAGAGCATTGAAACAATTGTTTTTGGTAAAAACGTTAAAAAGCTTGACTCGGCAGCCTTTCTCTGCGCTTCAAAAATCAAAACAATTTCCGTTCCCGAGGAAAACAAATATTTCTCAGCTTCAAAGGGTGTTCTTTATAACAAGTCGGGCACCAAGCTGATTTATGTTCCCGTAAACAGGGGGCTCGAAAAATACACAGTTTCAAAAAAGGTAACTGTAATCGGTCAGAATGCTCTCAGATATATAACTCTTGACAGCCTTAAGCTTCCTTCAGGACTTCTTAAAATTGAAAGCAACGGAATCTGCGTTGACGGCATCAAGGAGCTGGTTATTCCTTCTTCCGTCAAAAAGCTTGAGAATTATGCCATCTATTACTGCGGAGATCTTGAAAAGATAACAATCAAGGCGGGCAAGCTCAGCTCTGTCAGCACCTTTGCCATCAGCTCCTGCTATAAGCTCAGAACAGTTGAAATCCCTGCTAATGTCAGCTCAATCGGTACATTTTATGATTGTAAGAGTCTTGAGGCAATCAAGGTTAACACTAAGAGTGCCTATTTCAAAACTCTTGACGGTGTTCTTTTCTCAAAGGACGGTAAGACACTCCTTTTCTGTCCCGCAAATAAAAAGCTTGAAAAATATATTGTTCCCGCAAGCGTTGATGTGATTGCAAATAATGCTTTTTATTCTTCAAGTCTTCCTGCTGTTTTTGTTTCAAAAAAAGTCAGTGAGCTTCAGGAACACGCCTTTGCATACAGCCGTATTGTAATTTATACCGATGCGGCATCTGCACCTGCAAAATGGGTAAAGGCACTTGCCGGAAGAACTGTTTATTATAACAGTGCCGATGAGTCTATGTACTTCTCGGGTCTTGTCACGGGACTTAAGGCAAAGCAGTCGGCTTCCTCGGTTGTTCTCAGCTGGGATAAGATGGACGGTGCAACGGGCTACAGAGTTTATCAGAAGATAAACGGAAAGTGGACAAGCCTTAAAATTACAGCCGATAATTCTTACAAGGTTGCTTCACTTAAAAGCGGTACAAGCTATACCTTTGCCGTCAAGCCTTATATTAAAGAGGGCGGCACAGTTTACTGGGGTACAGAACCCACAATTCTTAACACCACAACAGCTCCCGCAAAGGTAAAAAATCTCAGATACACCGCAACCTCAGACTCAGTTACTCTTACCTGGAATAAGGTATCGGGAGCAACAGGATACGGAGTTTATGCTTATGATATAATGGCAAATAAATATGTCAGACTCATCACCGTTAAAGGTAACTCCTTCAAGGTTCCCAGGCTTTCATCGGGTAAAACCTATAAGTTTAAGGTCAAGGCTTACAGAAAGGTCGGAGGAGTAACGGTCTGGGGCAAGGCTTCGGATGCAATTTCAGCTTCAACCAAGAAATAATAAGGCTTTTTATAAGAAAAAAGAGATGAATTTTCATCTCTTTTTTTCGTTTATTTCCGATTTTTTCCGTACCAATATTCAGCCTTAAGCTTTTTTCTTCAGCACGGAAAGACTGTTTTGTTAAATTATGGAAAATGAAGATTTTTCTAGTATTATACAACTTATTTGCTTTTTCCGCCTTAATTTTGTGACAATATACGAAAATATCCAAATCAACAATATTTTGTGCTTGTTTATTGACAAACCACAATATATCTTGTATCATTAAAGTCCACCGATTAAATTATAATTTTATTTCATATCAAAACAAGAAAAGGAGAAAAGTCAATGACAGTTATCAAAAGAGACGGCACAACCGTTGAGTTTGACAGAAATAAAATCGTTGTTGCTTTGAAAAAAGCCAATGATGCTGTTGAACCCGAAGAAAGAATAACCGACAATCAGATTGAAGCAATTGCTGATTATATCAGTGAAAAGAAAAAAGACAGAATTCTTGTTGAAGACATTCAGGATATGGTTGAATATAAGCTTATGCAGCTTGACAAATTTGCTCTTGCCAAGGCTTATATTATCTACCGTTATAACAGAGCTCTCGTCAGAAAGGCAAACACCACTGACGATTCAATTCTCAGCCTTATCAAAAACTCCAACAAGGATGTTATGGAAGAAAACTCAAACAAGGACGCTGTTATGGCGGCAACTCAGAGAGACCTTATTGCAGGTGAGGTTTCAAAGGACCTTACAAAGAGAATCCTTCTTCCCGAGCATATTTCAAGAGCTCATGAGGAAGGCGCAATCCATTTTCACGATGCCGACTACTTCCTTCAGCCCATTTTCAACTGCTGTCTTATCAACATCGGAGATATGCTTGACAACGGCACAGTTATGAATGCAAAGCTTATCGAAAGCCCCAAGAGCTTCCAGGTTGCCTGTAATGTTATGACTCAGATTATCGCTTCCGTAGCTTCAAGTCAGTACGGCGGTCAGTCTGTAGACATCAGCCACCTTGGCAAGTATCTCAGAAAAAGCAAGGACAAGTTCACAAAGAATATCACTGAAAAGCTCGGTGATGAATTTACTCCCGATCAGATTGAGAAGATTGTCTCAGAAAGACTTAATGACGAGCTTCGTTCAGGTGTTCAGACAATTCAGTATCAGATTAACACTCTTATGACCACTAACGGTCAGTCACCCTTCGTTACAATTTTCCTTAATCTTAAAAAGGATGACGAATATATCGAAGAAAATGCCATGATTATTGAGGAAATTCTCCGTCAGCGTTATCAGGGCATCAAGAATGAAAAGGGCGTTTATGTAACTCCCGCATTCCCCAAGCTGGTTTATGTTCTTGATGAGCATAACTGTCTTAAGGGCGGCAAGTATGATTACATCACAAAGCTTGCCGTAAAGTGCTCAGCAAAGAGACTTTATCCCGACTATATCTCAGCAAAGAAAATGCGTGAGAATTATGAGGGCAATGTCTTTTCACCTATGGGCTGCCGTTCATTCCTTTCTCCTTGGAAGGATGAAGATGGCAATTACAAGTTTGAAGGCAGATTCAATCAGGGTGTTGTTTCCCTTAATCTTCCTCAGGTTGCAATTCTTGCAAAGGGTGACGAAAACAAATTCTGGAGCATTCTTGAAGAAAGACTCGAGCTTTGCTTTGAGGCTCTTATGTGCAGACATCACGCTCTTCACAATGTTATTTCAGACACAAGCCCTGTTCATTGGCAGTACGGCGCTATTGCAAGACTTGGCAAGGGTGCAACAATCGAAAAGTTCCTTCACGGCGGATATTCAACAATTTCTCTCGGTTACATCGGTCTTTATGAAGCAACAAAGCTTATCAAAGGCGTCAGCCATACCCATGAGGACGGAACCGATTTTGCCCTGAGAGTTATGAAGTGTCTTCGTGAGCACTGTGAGCAGTGGAAGAAGGACACAGGTCTCGGCTTCGGTCTTTACGGCACTCCCGCAGAATCACTCTGCTACCGCTTTGCACGTATTGACAAAAAGCGCTTCGGCACAATTGAGGATGTTACCGACAAGGGCTATTACACAAACTCATACCACGTTGATGTAAGAGAGGATATTGACGCTTTTGCAAAGTTCTCCTTCGAAAGTCAGTTCCAGGTAATCTCCTCGGGCGGTGCAATTTCCTATGTTGAAATTCCTAATATGAGACATAACCTTGAGGCACTTGAGGAGCTTGTCAGATTCATTTATGACAACATTCAGTATGCCGAATTCAACACCAAGAGTGACTACTGTCACATCTGCGGCTTTGACGGTGAAATCAAAATCAATGATGATCTTGAATGGGAATGTCCCAGCTGCGGAAACAAGGACCACAGAAAGATGAATGTTACAAGAAGAACCTGCGGTTATCTTGGTGAAAACTTCTGGAATGTGGGCAAAACCAAGGAAATCAAGGCAAGAGTCCTTCACCTTTAATAAGAGGTAAACGGAATGAATTATGCAACAATCAAGCCTTTTGACGTGGCAAACGGACCGGGAGTGAGAGTGTCGCTTTTTGTCAGCGGATGCACTCACAGGTGTGAGGGCTGCTTCAACGAGGAAGCGTGGGATTTTTCCTTTGGTGAAGCTTTCACGGAAAAAGAAACCGAAAAAATTCTTGAATATCTGAGGCCTGCTCATATCAGGGGCTTTTCCCTTCTGGGCGGTGAGCCCTTTGAGCCGGTAAATCAGAAGGTTCTGTGTGAGCTTCTCGAAAAAATCAAGCAGACCTATCCCGAAAAGGATATATGGTGCTATACGGGCTATACCCTTGAAACAGACCTTCTTTCAGGCAGACTCTGTGACAGAGAAATCACGGAAAAAATGCTGCGTAACATTGATATTCTTGTTGACGGAAAATTTGTTCTTGCGCTCAAGAATCTGAAGCTCAGATTCAAGGGCTCGGAAAATCAGAGAATAATCGACCTTCAGAAAACCCTGAAGGAAAACAAAATCATTCTTTGGGAGGGTGAAAATTATGACAGCTGATGTAAAAATCAAAAAACTCAGAGCAAATGCGGTTACTCCTACCTACGGCAGCATCTTTGCCGCGGGCGCAGACCTTTATGCTGCAGTTGATGAGGCGGTCACAATTGAAGCGGGTGAAACAAAGCTGATTCCCACGGGCCTTGCTTTTGAAATTCCCGCAGGCTTCGGAGGCTTTATTTATGCAAGAAGCGGACTTGCTTCAAAGAGGGGACTTGCTCCCGCAAACAAGGTCGGCGTTGTTGATGCCGATTACAGAGGAGAGGTTATGGTTGCCCTGCACAATCACGGCACACAGCCTCAGACCGTTGAAGCGGGTGAAAGAATTGCTCAGATGGTCATTGCCCCCTTTGTTTATGCAAATTACATTGAGGCTGAAGAGCTCAGTGACACCGTAAGAGGTGAGGGTGGCTTCGGCTCAACAGGCACAAAATAAAAAATCCGGCGGAATCTGAATTCCGTCGGATTTTTTTTGCTGATTTTTTATTCAATAGAATCAAGATATTCAAGTGCCTTGGTTGCGGCAACGGTACCGTCGGCAGTTGCGGTTGTGAGCTGACGGATTTCCTTTTTTCTGCAGTCACCGCAGACGTAAATGCCTTTTTTTACAGTACAGTTTTCGTCTGTGAGTACATAACCGTATTCATCAAGGGGAAGAATATCTGCAAAATCCCTTGTCAGGGGTGTTTGACCGATTGCAAGGAAAAGACCGTTTACGCTGTAGGTGCTTTGTTCACCGGTCAGCTTGTTTTCTGTTGTCACACTTGAGAGGATGGGGCTTCCCTGAGCGGAAACAAGGGTGCTGTTGAGAATAAGCTCGGTGTTTTCTTTTTCTCTGATTTTTTCAACGAGCTTCTTTTCTCCTCTGAAGCTGTCACGTCGGTGAAGAAGATAAACCTTTTTGCATATATCGGAAAGATAAAGAGCATCCTGAAGAGCGGTATTTCCGCCGCCGACAACCATAACCTCACGGTTTCTGAAAAAGTTTCCGTCACAGGTTGCACAGTAGGAAAGACCTCTGCCGATTAGTGCATCCTCATTGGGCAGACCTGATTTTTTCGGCTCTGCGCCAAGGGCTAAAATGATTGCACGGCAGGAAAACACCTCATTGGCAGTGACGGTGAAGCCCTTTTCAGTTTCCTTTATCTGCTTTACCGTCTGACTTTTTATAATAACTCCGAAATCCTCCGCCTGCTTCTGCATGGCTCTTGTCAGCTCAAATCCGCTGACTTCGGGAAAGCCGGGATAATTTTCAACCTTGTGACTTTTGCTGATCTGACCGCCGAGACTGCTTTTTTCAAAAAGCATAACGCTTTTGCCGCCTCGGGCAGCGTATATTGAAGCGGTGAGACCTGCAGGACCGCCGCCGATGATGATTATATCTGTCATAATTCAATAACCTCCTTTGTTATTCTATATTTTAACACAAAATAATAAGGGTTTCCACCGCAACTTAATATTTTTCAGAAAATTTCAATAAATCTCATAATGTTATGGAAATTATGTTTTTTATGTGATATAATGTCTTAGTATGTATAGTTATACCTTTCAGGAAAGGACAGATATACTTGAATAAAACAGTTAAAGGCCTTAATATAAATTATATCGAGCAGGGACAGGGCGATCTTGTGCTTCTGCTTCACGGCTGGGGCTCAAACATCAAGCTTTTTGAAGCTACCGCCGACCTTCTTTCAAAGGGTTATAAGGTTATTGCAATGGATATGCCCGGCTTCGGTGAAAGTCAGGAGCCTGCTGAGCCCTGGGATGTTGACGGTTATGTTGATTTTGTTCTTGAATTTCTCAAGGATTACGAGTTTGACAAAATCACTCTTCTCGGTCACTCCTTCGGCGGTAGAGTGATTATCAAGCTTGCTGCAAGAGATCTTGATTTCAAAATTGAAAAAGCAATTCTTGTTGATGCGGCGGGTGTCAAGCCCAAGAAAACTCTTAAGCAGAAAATCAAGCTGAGAATTTATAAAATGACAAAATGGGTTTTCTCTATGAAAATTGTCAGAAAGCTTTTCCCCGATGCTCTCGAAAATCTCAGAAAAAAGAACGGCTCAGCCGATTATAATTCGGCAACTCCCGTTATGAGACAGACCCTTGTCAGGGTGGTCAATGAAGATCTGACTCACCTTATGCCTAAGCTTATCTGCCCCGTGCTTCTTATCTGGGGTACGGCTGACGATGCAACTCCTCTTTCCGATGCAAAGCTGATGGAAAAGCTGATGCCCGAGGCAGGACTTGTTACCTTCGAGGGCGCAGGACATTACAGCTTCCTTGAAAGACAGGGACAGTATCTGAGAGTTCTTGCCAGCTTTATGAAGATTGACCTTTAAAATTTGTTGAAAGGATTTAAGCCTGTTATGGAAATGTTACCCAAAATTCTTGTTGTACTTACGGCGGTTGCTTCTCTTGTCAGCAGCACCCTTTGCCTTATTGACTCAATGCACTTTTTCCAGCTTAACTCTTACCGTTTTGACACTCATTCAAAATGGATCAGAGAAAATGTAAGAAAATATTATCCTCACAGTATGTTCTCAGTGCTTGTGCTTCTTTTTGTGGTGCTTGTGCTTCCCATTAAGGTCAAGAGCATTGCATGCTTTGTGCTGCTTGTTCTTTCCTGCTTTTTTGAAAAGCCAAAGAAGGCAAAGAAGCCTCTTGTTTATACCGCAAGGGTAAAGCGTATGCTCGTCACCTCAGCGGTTGTTGTGCTCATCTTCCTCGGGGCTTTTTCTCCCTTTGTTTTCAGTAACCACGAAAGCTATTTTCTTCTTGCTGCTGCCATTGTTTATGTTACAGCTCCCTTTATTGTGCTTCTTGCAAATCTTATTAACAAGCCGATGGAGCTTTCAATCAACAACGGTTACATCAGGGATGCAAAGAAAATTCTCCGCGGCTGTCCCGACCTCAAGATTATCGGTATCACGGGAAGCTACGGTAAAACAAGTGTAAAATATTATCTCACAACTCTTCTCAGAGCAAAATATAATGTTCTTATGACTCCCGAAAGCTACAACACTCCCATGGGTGTTGTCAAAACAATCAGAGGCTCTCTGAAAGCAACTCATGAAATCTTTGTCTGTGAAATGGGTGCAAAGTGGGTCGGTGATATCAAGGAGCTTTGTGACATTGTCAATCCTCATCACGGTGTTATCACCTCAATCGGACCTCAGCATCTGGAATCCTTCAAGACCCTTGATGCCGTCAAGAGCACAAAGTTTGAGCTTGCAGATTCACTTTCAGAGGAGGGAATGCTTTTCCTCAACGGTGACGATGAAAACATCCGTGACCACGGCTGCAACAGACCTTATATCTCTTACAGCGTTGAAGGTGAGGGGGATTATGTTGCTTACGGGCTTTCCGTTTCCGAGCGCGGAACAACCTTCAGCGTCAGAACGCGTGACGGTGAAACCGAGGAATTTTCAACAAAGCTTATCGGCAGACATAACGTTCTTAACATTGTGGGCGCAATTGCCATCAGCCATAAAATGGGCATTTCTCTCAAGGAGCTCAAAACTCAGGTGCGCAGACTTGAATGTGTGCCTCACAGACTTGAGCTTTCAGACAAGGGCGCTTTAACAATCATTGATGATGCTTACAATTCAAACCCCAGCGGCACAAAGGCGGCACTTGAGGCTCTCAGCCTTTTCGACGGCTACAAGATTCTTGTAACTCCCGGTATGGTTGAGCTTGGTGAAAAGCAGGATGAGCTTAACCGCGAATTCGGTCAGAATGCGGCTCAGGTGTGTGATTTTGTTGTCCTTGTCGGTGAAAAGCAGGCAGTACCTATCAAGGCAGGTCTTCTTGATAAGGGATATGACGAGGAAAAGATTTTTGTCGCAGAAAAAATTGAGCAGGCTCTTTCCTTCGTTTACGCACTCAACAGTGACGGTAAAAAG
Source organism: Acutalibacteraceae bacterium (assembly GCA_045659065.1). Lineage (GTDB taxonomy): Bacteria > Bacillota > Clostridia > Oscillospirales > Acutalibacteraceae > UBA6857. The sequence goes on along the minus strand of JAZOWF010000038.1, from coordinate 38,300 downwards.
AAGATTGTTCTTCTCGAAAACGATTTACCGGATAATTATTAATCAAATCTGATTCAAAGAAAGGTGATTGACGATGAAAATTAAGATCGGCGTTATTTTTGGCGGAAAGACAACAGAGCACGAAATCTCTGTTATTTCTGCTATTCAGGCAGTCGGATATATCAATAAGGAAAAATATGAGGTTATTCCTATCTACATAACAAAGGATAACGAGTTTTATGTAGGTGAGGGAATCGGCAATATCGAATCATACACTAATATTCCTTCTCTTATTAAAAACAGCACAAGAGTAATTTTTGTCAATGAGGGCAACAGAACAAAGCTTATTCAGTATCCTCAGAAGAAATTCGGCAAAAATTATGAAAACTACATCGACATTGCTTTCCCCATTGTTCACGGAACAAATGCGGAAGACGGCACTCTCCAGGGCTTCCTTCAGATGATGAATCTGCCTTATGTCGGCTGTGACGTGCTTTCATCAGCAGTCGGAATGGACAAATATGTGATGAAAACCGTTCTCAAGGATAACGGAATCCCCGTTCTTGACTGCAAGTGCTATACAGGTAACGAATATAACGAGGATGCTGACAGACTTGTTCAGGAGCTTGAAGCTGAAATCGGTTATCCCGTTATTGTCAAGCCCGTCAACCTCGGCTCATCAATCGGTATTTCAAAGGCTGAAAACAGAGCAGAGCTTTATGATTCACTTGAAACTGCATTCCATTATGCAAACAAGGTGCTTGTTGAAAGAGCTGTTCAGAATCTCAAGGAAATCAACTGCTCCGTTCTCGGTGACTATCAGAAGGCCGAGGCTTCAGAATGTGAAGAGCCTGTATCCTCAGACAAGATTCTCACCTTCACCGAAAAGTATATCGGTGATTCATCCTCAAAGGGCGGAAAAACAGGTGCAAAAGCTTCAGGCAGCAAGGGTATGGCAACCCTCAAAAGAAAGATTCCCGCTGAAATCACTGATGCTCAGAGAGATACTGTACGTCAGATGGCTGTCAAGGCCTTCAAGTGTCTCGGCTGCAGCGGTGTGTCAAGAATTGACTTTATGATGGACACAGCAACAGGTGAAATCTGGCTCAATGAAATCAACACCATCCCCGGTTCGCTTTCCTTCTATCTCTGGGAGCCCATCGGTGTCAGATATACAGAGCTTCTTGACAGAATGATTTCACTTGCTCTGAAAAGAGAAAGAGAAAACGAAAATATTACCTTTACCTTTGAGTCCAATGTTCTCCAGGGCGTCAAGCTCGGCGGCGGTGCAAAGGGAAGCAAGGGCAGCAAAATGTAAAAGCTGAAAATGCTCAGAAATTATCAATAATCTGAAAGCAGCCGAAAGGCTGCTTTTTATTTGGACTATGAGAAAAAATAATTGTTCGTTTTGCTTAAAAAGAATGGATATATTTGTTAAAGATGCTGATTTTTTTAAAATGATAGACTTATTACCATTTATGTGTTAAAATGGTATAGTTAATATTAATGGGGTTCAATGTCTTAAGGATGTTAACTCTGAAAGGTAGGAGAGAAAATGTCAAACAAAGTTCAAAAAATCTTTTCTGAAGCAAAGACATACTGGAAAATCCCGATGCCGGGACGCTATATGCCCTTCAAAGAAATAATGGCATATGCAGGTGGCGGTATCGGTGCTTATTTTGTTATCACAATGGCTTCAAGACTTATCGTAAGCACAACCAACCTTCTGGTCAGCGGTGCTGTCGGTGTGTCCCTTACAGATATGTATGTCTTATATCTTATAGCCACCTTTGCCAATATTCCTCTGACTGCAATCAGAGCAAATATGGTTGACAATTCACGTAACAGAGCAGGTAAATACAGACCTTATCTTCTTTCAATGGGTATTCCCACAGCCATCATAAGCTTGGCTTATGTCTGGTTCCCTTATGAATCTCTTTATGATTGGTTCCCCGGAATTGCTTTTGTTACCGCTGAGGGTAAGGAATATCTGTGGGGCTATGTTGTGAAGTGTATAATCGTTTTAATTTTCAACCTTCTTCTGCAGTTCTTCTTTAATTTCTTTAATGATGCTTATACAAACCTTATCCACGTTCTTTCTCCCAACACTCAGGAAAGAACAGACGTGCTTGCAGTAAAGGCTGTTGTCTATTCTCTTGCACCTTCAATTATGAACATCATTACTCCCATTGTTGCAAAGCGTATTGCAGACAATAATGTTTATCACATTTCCGTTTTACGCTTTACATATCCGTTCTTTGCAATTTTCGGTATTGCTCTTACCATTCTTATTTTTGCCAACACCAAGGAAAAAATCATTCAGGCAAGAAGCCGTGTTATTCAGGTTCGCTTTATCGATGCCTTCAAAGAGGTTGCCAAGAACAAGTATTTCTGGATTATTGCTCTTGCCGGCTGGCTCGGCTTCCTTGAGGGTGCTTACTCAAGTATTCTTGAGTGGTCAGTAACCTTCGGCCATGCAGGTGACGGTGACCAGCTTGCCCTTATTTATACCATCACAGGTAATGCTTCTCTCTGGGGTATGCTTCTTGCTCCCTTGTGCGTAAGAAAGTTTGGTAAAAAGAAGGTTCTCGTCGGAGTTAACCTTATGAACGTTATCTGTATTCTTGCAATGGGCTTAAGAAAAGAAAGCCTTATCTGGCTTACAGTTTGCATCTACATCAACTATCTCTTCGGTGCCTTTGAGCAGATTCTTTCTCCCGCAATTCAGGCAGACATCCGTGATTATCATCAGTATAAAACAGGTGTCCGTGTTGACGGTATGTTCGCAACAGTTGCAACAATCGGCGGTATGGTAACAATGGTTACATCCTCAGTTCTTCCCTTCGTTTATGAAAGCTACGGTATTTATGAGGGTAACGGTTACGGTACAGGCGGTCTTGAAATCCTTGACATTACAACCGGTGTTCCCGGTCTTCTTCCCAAGGTTATGAATGCTCTTATTCTTATGGCTGCTGTCGGTGCATTCCTTAATGTTGTTCCTTATTTCTTCTATGACCTTCACGAAAAGCAGCAGAAGGGTATTGTCCGTGCTCTTAAAATCCGTGCAATGTTTGAGGACTACGGCAATGGCGTAACCAACAACAAGACTATTATTGAAGCAATTGATATTATCAGAGATGCACGTGAAAAGGTAAACAATGAAATTGTTGCCGTTGAAAAGTCAATGAGCAGAAAAGAGCGCAGAGCTGCCAAGGAACAGAACGAAGAAATTGAAATTTCACGTTTTGTATGTGCAGAGCTTGAAAAATTTGAAAACGGCATTGAAAAGAAAAAGTACGAAGAAAGCCTTAAGTTCTATCAGGCAGGTCTTATGGGCCTTTACGAGCTTAAAACAGAAGATATTCTTAAAGAGCTTGCTGCTGCAAGAGAACTTCCCAAGGAAACTGCAGAGGATAAAGAGCTTCGTAAATTTAAGCTTGAATTTGCCAAGAAGAAGCTTTCAGCACGCAAGGCAATTGACAAGTATTTCAAATCTCCCGAAAGCTTCATTCAGCCCAGCTATGAAGAGCTTGACAGACTTTTCGACAGAGAAGACGAGCTTAACACAATTCTCAAGGGCCTTTATGAAGCAAAGGCAACAGCCAAAAAGGAAAAAGATTCACTTGCTCTTAAGGATATTTGCGCAAACATCAAGGCTGCAGAATCTGAAAAGAAGGAAATCCAGAAGGCAACAAAGGCTGAAATGGATAAGCATGCTTTCTTTGCAAGAGCTGCACAGCCCTATCTTGATGCAGAGCGTATTGTGAAGGAAAAAGAAAACACAACTCATTTCGAAGAAATTGCTGCAAAGTATGACGATGCAAAGGCTGCAGAAGAAGCAGCATTGCAGGCACAGCTTGAGGAAGCAAAGCGTCTTGAAGCTGAAAAGGCAGAAAAAACAGCCGCTATCAAGGCTGAAAAGGCTGCAGCAAAGAAAAACAAGAAATAAAAAAAGAGCTCCCCACGGGGAGCTTTTTTTATTTCAAAATTATATGATTTCAAGAAGAAGGGAAAGAATTTTCTCTGTGTTTTCCTTTTGCAGTGCCGAATAATTCACAATGACCGTTCCCTGTTCGGCACAGGAGTTGTCATAATAATATTCACTAAGGCAGGAAATGTTGATGCCTCTTTCGTTGGCAAGGCTTTTCAGCTGTGCGTCTGTCATATCAGTTTCAATGTCAAGCAGAAAGTGCAGTCCGGAGTCTTCTTCTCTGATCTTCACCTTAGGGAAGGCAGGGTGGTTTTTGATAACAGACATAATATAATTACGCTGATTTCTGTAAAAATTTCTTGTGCGGTTAATATGCTTTTCAAAGTAGCCCCGGCTTATGAAGGCGGCAAGGGTGTATTGCTCAAAGTTTGAAACAGTGCAGGAATAAAAGGAAAGCTTTTTCTTGTATTGCTCAATAAGCTTTTCCGGAAGAATCATATAGCTGATTCTGATTGTGGGTGTCAGAGACTTTGAAAAGGTGTTTATATAAATAACCTTTCCCTTTTCATCAATGCTCTGAAGGGAGGGGATAGGCTTGCCTACAAAGCGGAATTCACTGTCATATTCGTCTTCGATGATATACCGGTCACTTTTCTCCTCCGCCCAGGAAAGCAGCTCATAACGGCGGCTTACGGGCGTAACAATGCCTGTGGGGAAATGGTGGGAGGGAGAAATGTGCAGTACATTGGTTTTTGTTTTTCTCACCTGAGCCATGTCAACGCCTTTTTTGTCCATTGCTATGGGGACATATTCAACGCCGTTTGATTTATAAATATCGGCAATTTTTTTATATCCGGGAGTTTCAATTCCGTATAGCTTATCTCTTCCGAGAAGCTGGATGATGAGACCGTACAGATATTCGGTGCCCGCGCCGATTACAATCTGAGAGGGCTTGACTCTCATATTTCTGAACTCAAAAAGATATTCGGCAATTGCTTTTCTCAGCTCATAAATTCCCTCTGAATCAGAAACTGTCATCAGCTTTTCTCTGTTCTCGCTCATTGTTTCGCGCATCAGCTTTGTCCAGGTTGCAAAGGGAAAAAGCTCAGAGGAGGGGAGGTTGTCTGCAAGGTCTGCAAGATAATTTTCCTTTTCCTCATCCTGAAAAAAGCTTTGAAGCTTTTCGGTTGAGGCACTCTGTGTGATAAGATCACTGACATAAAAACCGCTTTTTGCCCGTGAATAGATATAGCCCTCGGCATTAAGCTGACCGTAAGCATTTTCAACGGTGATTGTGCTGATTCCGAGATGCTTTGCAAGAGCACGCTTTGAGGGAAGCTTTTCGTCGGCGCTGAGCTTGCCCGAAAGGATGTCCTCTTTAATTTTTTTGTAAAGAAACTCATAAAGGGTTTCTTTTTGTCTTTCTTCAAAGGAATAAGTCAACATAGGCGCTCCTCAATCTGACCATATAAAATTCTTGAAAATTGGTTATTTCAATATGGTCAAAATATAGTATAATATGTTCAATTGAATTTGTAAATACTTTTTCAGAAAGAAGGATACATAATATGAAAAGAATTGTTACCGTTCAGGATATTTCCTGTGTGGGAAAGTGCTCACTTACCGTTGCACTGCCCATTATTTCAGCAATGGGTGTTGAAACTGCAATCATTCCCACAGCAGTGCTTTCAACTCACACAATGTTCAGCGGCTTCACCGTCAAGGATCTGACAGATCAGATCAAGCCCATTTCAGAGCATTGGAAAAAGGAAGGCTTTGACTTTGATGCCATTTACACAGGCTACCTCGGCTCCTTTGAGCAGATTGATCTTATGAAGGAGATGTTTGAGCAGTTCAAAACTGACAGCAATCTGCTTTTTGTCGATCCCGCAATGGCTGACAATGGCAAGCTTTATCCCGCCTTTGATGAGGCCTTTGCAAAGCATATGGCAAGCCTTTGCGCCAAGGCAGACATCATTGTACCCAACATCACCGAGGCTTCATTTATGACAGGCATCGAGTACAAGAGCGAGTATGACAGAGAATATGCTGAAACCATGCTCAAGGCTCTTTCAGACCTTGGTGCAAAAATCAGCATTCTTACCGGTGTTTCCTTTGAACAGGGTAAGACAGGTGTTATGGGCTATGATAAGGCAAAGGATGAGTTCTTCTATTATGCTCATCAGAAGCATAACTGCTCATATCACGGCACAGGTGACATTTTCTCAAGCACCTGCATCGGTGCAATGATGAACGGCTTTAATTGGAAGGAAGCTGTCAAAATTGCCGCTGATTACACATCAGAATGTATCAGAGTTACACACGAGGATCCCAATGCAATTACTTACGGTGTTAACTTTGAGAAGGTTGTGCCTTATCTTATTAAAAGACTCGGCAAGTAATTACATAGCTTCCGATAACTAAAGAGAAGAAAAAAAGGGTTGGATGTAAAAATCCAACCCTTTAATTTTATATCAGATTATTTAACAAATTCGTAGGTTACTTCCTGGAGAGTAACGGGCTCTTTATCAAAAACAGTTGTGTATTTGTCCTGATAATAGTTTTCAGCCGAGCAGTCAAAGGAGCCGTCGGGCTTGAAGGTGATAACTGTGCAGCCGCGCTGTGAGCCAAGCTTATAAATTCCGGGATAAGCAAGGTAGTCAATACTCATACCGTAGGTCATACGGATGCCCTTATATTCAATGGAGAAATTGTTCTTGTGGTCGTGACCGCAGAAAACAGCCTTTGTTGAATCAAGCTCAACCATTGCTTCAAAGAGATTATCCTCACCGACACCGCAGTAAACAACCTTACCTGTTTCACCTGCAACACCGTAATGAAGAGTTACCTCATCGGTATCCTTGTAATTTGCATCAGCATATTTATTCCAGGCGTCCTTCATTTCGGTGAGAGGAATATGCATAAATGCGGCTGATTTGATGCGTGATTTTGTTGCTCTGCCAAGCTCCTTATAAACGGCATCATTTTCCGCATTGAGCTTTTCAAGGGTTTCCTTATACCACTGCACCTGGTTCTCGTGGATGTTGTCATATTTCCACATTACACCGAAGATATCACCGTCGGTGTATGAATGGCTGTCGAAAACAAAGATTGACTGAGTGATGATACCCTGAGAGTTTTTGACGTTGATGACCTGGTTGCCGAAGCCGTCAACATTCTCGGGGCCTGTTTCGAAAAGGCAGTATTCCCAGTTTTTGCTGTTATAAAACTCTGAAATATCTTCTCTTGAATAATATGAATAAGCCTCTGTGTCGTGATTGCCGAAGCCGAGAGTCCAATAAACGCCCAGCTTTTCCATCAGAGCGGCAAATACCTCTGCAGAAGCAAGATTATCAAGTGTTGCAGATGAAAAAGGTACGGGATAGGAAACGTCACCTGTGACAATAACAAGGTCGGGCTTTTCAGCGGTTATCATTGCGGCAACAGCGTTGAGTGCCATTGCGTCCTTTTTAAGTGAAAGCCAGCCGCCGCCGATATGTACGTCTGTCAGCTGAAGCACCTTGAAATCCTCGTCGGTTGTGAAGGTCCAGAATCCGTTTTCGTCTTTTTCGGGAACGAGAGCAGCGGATTTTTCAACAGGTGAGAAGGATTCGATTTTTTCAAGGTTTGCCTTGTTTCCGATATTATTGAAAATTGCGGAAAAAACGCTTACAGCAATAAGCGCAATTGCAAGACCGCCGAAAACAGCAGCAAGTACTTTTTTAGCCTTACCCTTCTTTTTTACTTTTTGAGTTTTGGTTTTTTCGGTTGTTTTCATTGTTAAATTCTCCTTTTGCTTTTATTTTAACGGATAAAAGCCACAGTAATATCCGTTTGATTTTTAATTTTTTCAAGCATTGCCTCTTCGGCAGCACCTTCACCAAGGTGAACAAGTGCGATTTTTTCATCATCACTGCAGATGAATTTTATTTTTTTTACTTCGAGCCCCGCAAGAAGCTCCGTGAGTGCTTCTCTTTCCTCTTCATCAGGAAGGCCAAGAAGCTTTCTGACCGCCGATGCAATCATCCTGAAGGCCTGAACAATTATAATCAGGCTTATTGCAAATCCGCAGTAAGCATCGACGGCAAAGTTTACTCTTGAAGAAAGAACAAGAGTCATCACCGTGAAAAGCGTAATAAAGAAATCAGTTATACTGTCAGCGGAAATTGCTTTGAGAATATCGGAGTCAAGTTTTTTTGCCGAAGCTTTGAGAAAAACAAATAAGATCAGCTTCATTCCGAGGGTCAGACAAAGAAGATAAAGATAAGTTGTCCTGTACCACACGGGAGTCGGATAAAAGAGTCTTTCAAGGCTGTTATATGCAAAGTAAAATCCGCTGAAGCTAAGAATTATGCAGATGATAAAATTGAGAAGCTGTTCGGTTTTTTCTGCCCGATGTGAAGAAAAAACATCCTTTGACCGCAGGGCAAGAGAAAGAAAAACAAAGCTTATAATTCCCGCAAGGCTGTCAAAAAGATTGTTTATACCGTCAGAATAAATACTGATGCTGTTTGATGAAAGACCCACATAAAGCTTTATTGCAAAAAGAAGCATATTTGCAATAAAAACCGACAGGGTAATCAAGGGTATTTTCTTTTTTATGTGATCGCCTCCCGACTCATTTTTCAGCAATATTTTATCATAAACATTACTGTTTTTCAATAGCTGTGAAAAGGTAAAAAGGGGATAAATCTTTTATTTTGAAGGCTTTTGTCTGACCTTAGCTGAGGTTTCCTCATTGACTTGACAAAGGCTTTTAAAACAGTTAAAATTGAAAAGTATTATTGTAAATAAGGAGTTTTAATTATGGCAGTTTTCAAATCCTTTAAGGCTCTCAGACCAAAGAGCGAATATGCTTGTCAGGTTGCGGCACTCCCTTATGATGTTATGAACAGTGCTGAGGCAAGAAAAATGGCGGGGGATAACAAATATTCCTTCCTTCATGTTGACAAGGCTGAAATTGACCTTGATGAAAGCATTGATATTTATGATGAAAAGGTTTATCTCAAGGCGAGAGAAAATCTTCTTGCTCTTGAAAAGGACGGCATTTGTCAGCAGGATGAAAAGCCTTGCTTTTACATTTACCGTCAGATTATGAACGGCAGAAGTCAGACAGGTCTTGTCGGCTGCGCTTCAATTGATGATTATATCTGCAACGTCATCAAAAAGCATGAATTTACAAGAGCTGACAAGGAGGCTGACAGAATCCGTCACGTTGATTACTGTGATGCAAACACAGGCCCCATTTTCCTTACCTACAGAAAAAATGGGGAAATCAGCAAGCTTATTTCCGACTGGAAGGAAAACCACAGTCCCGTTTATGATTTTGTTACCGAGGACGGAATCTCAAATACTGTCTGGGTGATTGATGATGAAATAATCAACGAAAAGCTGACTCAGGCCTTTGGCGGCATTGATTATCTTTATATTGCGGACGGTCATCACCGCTGTGCTTCTGCGGTAAGAGTGGGCGAAAAGAGAAGAAAAGACAATCCCGGCTTCAGCGGTGAAGAGGAATTCAATTATTTTCTTGCTGTTGCCTTCCCCGATGATGAGCTTGAGATTATGGATTATAACCGTGTTATCAAGGATATCGGCGGCAATACAGAGGACGATTTTTTTGCAAAGCTGAATGAAAGGTTTACTGTTGAAAAGAATGACGGTGAAGGTCAGTTCAAGCCCTCCGAAAAGCATACCTTTGGAATGTATCTTGACGGAAAATGGTATAAGCTTACCGCAAAAGAGGGTACATTCGACGGGGCCGATCCTGTGGGAAGCCTTGACGTTTCTATTCTTCAGAACAATTGCATCACTCCCGTTTTTGAAATAAACGATCCCAGAGTTGACAAAAGAATTGATTTTGTCGGCGGTATCAGAGGTCTTGGTGAGCTTGAAAGAAGATGCGCCGAGGATATGAGAGTTGCTTTTGCGATGTATCCCACATCTCTTGAGGAGCTTATGAATATTGCTGATGCAGGTGAGGTTATGCCTCCCAAGTCAACCTGGTTTGAGCCCAAGCTTCTGAGCGGTCTGTTTATTCACAAATTAAGCTGATATATTATCGGAGAGAAAACAATGACAAAAAGATTATATGATACTGACAGCAGCATCAGAGAATTCGGCTGTCAGATAATTTACCTTGAGAAAAAGGATGGAAAGCTTCTCATCGAAACTGATGAAACGGCATTTTTCCCCGAGGGCGGAGGTCAGACCTCTGACCGAGGCTTTATCGGTGATGTTTATATTTATGACGTTCAGGAAATTGACGGCAGAATTTTCCACTTTGCCGAATATTCCGATGAAGCCTTCGCTGCTCTTTCTGAAAAGAAAGCCTTTACAGGAAAAATTGACTGGGAAAAGCGTTTTTCTGATATGCAGCAGCATTCGGGCGAGCATATTTTTTCGGGTATCGTTCATACCCTTTATGGCTTTGACAACATCGGCTTTCATCTCGGCACTGAGATTGTAACCCTTGACTTTGACGGTGTTCTTGATTCTCAGCAGATTTATAAGGTTGAAGAGCTTGTTAACAAGGCAGTTGCCGAAAACATTGAATCAAAAATTATGTTCCCCACAAAGCAGGAGCTTGCTTCAATAGCATACAGAAGCAAAAAGGAAATTGAGGGTCAGGTCAGACTTGTTGAATTTCCCGACGTTGACATCTGTGCCTGCTGCGCGCCTCAGGTGAAAAGAACAGGAGACATCGGTGTTGTTGAGGTGGTGGACTTTGAGAAATACAAGGGCGGAACACGAGTGAGCATACTTTGCGGAGACAGAGCAATCAAGGATATCCGCCACAAGCTCAATGAAAATCACAAGGTTTCCGTTCTGACCTGTGCAAAGGAAAAGGAAACGGCTCAGGCTGTTGAAAGACTGAAAAAAGAAATTGATGCCCTTGATTATGAAATTACCGGTCTTAAAAGAGAAATTATTTCTCTTAAAATGAAAGCTGTTGAAAAGGCAGACAGAATCATTATTTTTGATGAAAATCTTGAAGGCAAAATGCTTCAGGATTTTGCTTTGGGCATTATGGACAGATGCGGTGAGTTTGCCTGCTGCTTCTGCGGAAGCGGTGAAACCTGCCGTTATTGCCTTGTTGGTGACGAGGCTGTCATTGCACCCGTGGGAAAGGCTCTTAATGAGGCCTTCTGCGGCAGAGGCGGCGGCAGAGGCGGAATCATTCAGGGCTCAGTGAAGGCGGCTGACGAGGGCAAAATCAGAGCTTTTCTTGAAAGCCTTTGATTTTTACGGTTTAAGATTAAAAGCTTTAAAAGCCGAACTTTCAGAAAAAAGTATAAAATAAAAAAGTGGCGTTAGCCACTTTTTTTGTTTTTAATTAAATAGATTATTCGGCTGCTTCCTCTGAGGGAGCTTCTTCAACAATTACTTCTGTGAGGAAATCACCGTCAAAATTTTCACTTGCTGCAAACATTGTTTCAATGTTCTGAGCGTCTTTTTCTTTTTTCTTTTCGATAAGCTTTGTTACTGCAAAATAAATACCTGCAACTGCTGCTGCGATTGCTGCAATAATAGCGACAACCTTGAGAACCTTTTTGAATGTTTTCATTTCTTTTTCCTCCGTTTAATTATTACTTTAACATTATAACACCTTTATTTTATCAAGTCAATAAGTGAATGTATATTTACTTGTGAAATTACCGTGCATTTCCATTGTAACATTGAGCATTCCGTAGCCGCCTGAGGCTTTTGCGTAATCAACGTTGAGATAATGCATGATTGAGGTGATGTTTCCGTTTTTGTCAAAGGAGGCAGTGATTTTTGTTCCGGTGTAGGTAATCTGAAGCTCCTTGAGGCTTGCTCCAGCAGGGAGAAGGGGAGTCACATCGATAACCTCAACGAGAGTTGAGAGGTTGGGTGCTGCAAGCTCGTGAGTCTGCTGCTCATCCTGGATAACAAGCTCGATTGTGAAGCCGCCTGTACTGTCGGGAGCTGAGTTTGCTGTGATAACAGCAGCTTCATTCACAGCGGCATAAGTGTTGAGAGGAGCAATTGCGGAAAGGGGAGTTGCTCCTGTTGCCGCATCGGTGCCGTTGACGAAGGAATAAGTAAGCGGTACCTTCTGATTCTGCTGAAGAATACTGTCTGCAAAAGACTGCACAATTGCACCGCCTGTGATTGAATCAAAGCTCATATCAAGGGTGTCATTCTTGTGCATTGTGAAATTGCCTGTTTTCTTCAGAGTATTGACGCCGTTAATGTAAGCGTTGATGATTTCAGCTTTGCCCGTGGGGACATTTGAATTGTCTGAGGTGGTGGGCGCTGTTGTTGTCAGACTGTTGCTGATCTGCTCGGCAAGCTGTGAGGCATAAATTGAAGCCTGCTGCTGAACAAGCCACTCGGGGTCTTCAACCTGAACAGTTGTGACAACAATATTGCCGTCAACGGGGAGTCTTTCAGTTGTGCTGTGAGGTGCCGTTGTTGTGGTTGTGGCGGCTGTTGTGGTTTCTGTTACGGAAACAGAAGGGGCAGTTGTCTGAGCTGCTCGGGAATCTCTGATCATTGTCACACAGACAACGGAGGTGAGGCAGGAAAGCCACACTGCTGCTACGGCAATAAGAGCCATTGTTAAAATTTTCTTCTGATTCATTGAATTAACTTCTTTCGGTTTGGTTTCTTAATAACTCAAGGGATACATAAGTACCCCTTGAGAGTTAAACGCCTTAAACAATTACTGTTCAACGAATGTGTATGAGTATTTTGAATTGGTGTTAAGCTTTACATCGAAGGTTGTTTCAAGGTTTACACCCTCCTGACCGTTAACTGAAACGTCATCATTTGATGATGTAGCCATATGAGTCTTTGAGGGGATTACAATCTCGTATGAAACAAGGTGGTTGTTTTCATCAATAACAGCAACGATTGTTGATGCACCCACTGACTCAGCTGTTACGCTTGTGTTGCTACCGCCAACAATGCCGTCAAGGCTTGCTGATGAGCCTGTGATTGTGCTGTTTGAGAAGAAGCCGTGGTGATAGCTTCCGCTGTTGCTGATGTTTGTTTCAGTCTTGAGAACTGCGGTAATCTTTGTCTGATTGCCGTTTACCTTTTCAGTTGTGATGCTTGAAAATGCATCTGACCACTTGTCAGGATTCTGGCTTGACTTATAGCTTGCAACTGAGCTTAAGGGCTCAAGGAAGGAGGTGAGTGACTTGGTTGAGTAAGCGGTAAGAGGTGCATAGCCGTCAACAAAGTTGTATGTTTCGGGCTCAAGAATTTCAGTACCGCTTGTCTGAGCCTCCTCTTCGGTTTCGGCAAGGCTCTGCATAAGCTGGCTTACCTCTGCGGGAGTGTTGCAAAGAATTGCGTTGTCGACAATGTTTACCTTACCGTTGATTTCACTCTTGAGAATCTGAAGAAGAGTCCAGTTGAGAACGTCTGAGCCTGTGTCAAAGCCGAGTCTGAGGTATGAAATCTCATAGAAGAGCTCACCTGTGAGGGTAGCCTTGACTGAGTAATCACTTGTGTCCTTCTTGGTGTTGTTGATTGCCTGAACAAGATAAAGAATCTGAGAGTTCTTATCCTTTGCAGTTGTGCCTGTTGTTACCTCGGGCATTTCAAAAGCAAGTCTGATGTGAGGTGACTTGGAGGATTCCTTGTTTGCATAAACGAGAACTCTGCGGATTGAACCGGGAGCAAGATAATAAGTCAGTGAGGTTGTGTTTTTGTCAAGTGTGACTGACTGTGTACCGTCTGCAGTTGTTGAAACGGTGTTGTTGAAGATTTCATAGAAGTAAACGGTGTAGCCGGTTGCATCTGCAACGGGATCCCATGAAAGTGTGACTGCATAATTGTCAACTGAAACCTCAAGTCCCTGAGCTGTGCCGAGGCAGGTGTCACTTTCGTAAATAACCTTACCTTCTCTTACATCTGCTGTTGTGGGATCGTCAGCTGTATCTCTTGCACAAACGCGGTAGAGCTTACCCTTGAGAAGCTTAATGCTTGATGAGTCTGTGAAGCTTGTGCCTGAGGTTGTGTAGGAAACAGCCCACTTGTCATTGTAAGCATCGTAGTAATATACATCATACTCTGCTGCGCCATCAATTGCTGCCCATGAAAGTGAGATTGTGGACTCGGTTTTGTCTGTGACAACAACACCGCTGTATGTCTTTAATGTGAGAACATCTGAATATGAGCCTGCTTTATCGTTATCGTTATAAGCGCAGACTCTGATGTTATAGGTCTGGTTCTTTTCAAGATTCTTGAGTGAGAGCTCTGTCTTGTCTGTGCTTACCTTTGTGTAAGCGGAAGCGGATGAAAGCTTATACTCAACGGTATAACCCTTTGCGGTTGTTGCGTTCCACTGGATGCTGATTTTTGTATCTCCCACTGAAACAGCCTTTAAGCCTGAAACCTTTGCGGGAACTGTCATAAGCTTGGTTGAAGCTGATGCTGCGCCGTAAACTGTTGAGCCGCTCTTTGAGGTGCCGTAAGCTTTTACTCTGAGAGTGTAGTTTGTGCCTGACTTAAGGGTAACGGTTGCGCTTGTTGTGTTTGAGGTAATCTTCTTGAGGGATTTCCATGAACCGTTTTCGTAGCTGTAAATTACATATCCCTTTGCGCCGTCAATCTTTGTCCAGCTGAGCTTTGCGCTTGTTGCTGTGATTGATGAAGCTGAAAGGGTGGGGGTCTTCTTTGCTGCAACACCGTAGGTTGTGGCGCTTACTGTTGAAGAATATGCACCGTTTGTTCCTGCACTGTTGACTGCTCTTACCTTGAAGGTATATTTCTGACCGCCGTCAAGTCCTGAAAGGGTGTAGCTGTTGGTTGTGACGGTCTTTGTTACAAATGAGCCTGAGCCGAACTGATAAGCAACAATATATTTTGCACAGTTTGTCTTTGTCCAGGTCAGCTTGATTGAGCTGTCTGAAGGAGTTGCCTTAAGACCTGTGACTTTTGCGGGAGTTGAAACAAATGAAACTGTATTTGAAGCTGCACTGTAAGCTGTGGGTGATACCTTTCTGAAGGCCTTGACCATAAGCTTGTAGCTTGTGCCTGAGGAGATTGAAAGCTTCTGTGAAACTGTTGAGCCTGAGGAAACTGTCTTAATGGCTGTCCAGGCCTTCTTTGCTGAGTCGTAAGAATAAATCTTATAGCCTGAAGCACCTGAAACCTTTGACCAACTGAGAGTTACACTTGTTGTGCCCAGTGAGGAATACTTGAGGGTTGAGATTGCACTGAGTGCGGGCTTTGCAGAAAGGGTTTTCCATTCACTGTAATAGGTCTTTGCTTTGCCTGAAACAGTTGCCTTCTGATAAGCTCTGATTCTTACCTTGTAGGTTGTGCCTGTTACAAGGTCACTGTATTTGTAGGATGTTGCAGTGTTTGCAAGCTTCTTTGATGAGCTCCATTTTCCGTTCTTCTGAATCTGAATCTGGTAGCCGCCCACGCCTGAAAGCTTTGACCACTTTGCAGTGATTGTGTTGTAGGTTGATGTTACCTTTGCGTTGGGAACTGCAACTGCAGGTGTGGCTGAAACTGATTTGTATGCACTGTAATAGGTTTTGCCGTTATACTTGACATAAGCTCTGACACGGAAGCTGTACTTAGTGCCGGGGGTGAGGTCTTTTACTGTCAGAGAGTTTGTTGTAACCTTTTTGACAGTTTTCCATGAGGAACCTGACTTGCGCTGAACTATGTAGCCTGAAGCTCCGGTGATTTTTGACCAGCTGAGCTTAACTGATGTGACTGAAGGGGTTGCCTTAAGGCTTGCAATGTCAGAAACACCGGTCTTGACGCTGATCTGAGTAGAATAGGAGCCTGTGTTAAGAATTGATCTGTATGCTCTTACTGAGAAGCCGTAGGTCTTGCCGGGAGTGAGACCTGTGACGGTGTAGGTTGTTGAAGAGCTGTTGGTGTCAATGGTCTTTTTGAGAGTGCTGCCCTCATAGACACGGATCTGATACTCAGCGGCATTCTTGACTGCTGTCCAGCTGAGAGTGACCTTGTTGACTGAAACGTCAGTAGCTTTAAGGTCTGTTACCTTGTCAAGTGCAGCTGAAGAAAACATTGCAGTTGAAGCAAGTACGCTGATGCAGAAAACAAGAGCGATGAGAACTTTTGAAAGTTTTTTCATTGTTTTTACCTCCGAAAATTTATTGGTTGACTGAAAGCACAGTCTTACAAATACATAGTATCACAAAATTCCGTTCATTACAATTGTTTTATAGAATTTAACAATTAATTATTAATTATATTATATATGTGTCAGAAAACATAATTGTCGATGATGGCAATTGCATCGCTGAAATGCTCGTTTGTCTTTTTGGGTGAATGTCTTTTGAAAAATGAGCTTTTGAGATTGTCGAAGTCAATGCCCGTTTCTTTTTTGTATTCCTTGTCATCTGAGTGAAGCTTTGCCTGTTCATAGGCGTTTCTGACAGCTTCGATGAATTCCTTTTCAGTGTAGGCCCTGTATTTGCTGACCTTGAGCTCATGGGCAAATTCCTCAAGATTTCTGATTGCTTCGGGAGAAAACTCACTGACCATTTTTCTGAACACCGCAGGCTTGAAGTGATAAATGTTACCCGCAAGACGTCCGAAGGCCTTTTTGGTGTCAAGATAACCCAGGGCAATTCTTTTTTCAATCATATCGTTGTCAAAGTTGAAGGCAGGCCCGAGGTCGTCAATGTCATAGGGTCTTATGTAAATTACCTTTGAGTTTCCGAAATCAAGATTGTGGGCAACACCCTTGATGTTTGAAATGTCAATAACAATGAGCTTGTTATAGCCTCTTTTTTTCAGTGTCATAACGGGCGTGTTGTCATAAATTCCGCCGTCAAGGAAGCGCTCACCCTCGGGGCCGATGTTTGTTGCAAGGGGGATGTTTGAAGAAGCCATCAGATAATCAACAAGGGCACCTTCGGGTATTTCATCAATGAAAATTTCCCTCGGCTGAACATTTTTGCCCATCTGCACCGCAATGATGCCCAGAGGGATTTTTCTTTTTCTGATTTTGGCTTCGTCGATATATTCCTTGATGAATTCCTCTGTGGGAGAGGCGTCAATGCCTCCGTTTTTAAGAAATTCCTTGAAAAGCACGCCCCAGTTTTTCTTGCTGAAAAGATAATCCTCATCGGGAAGCTCACGGCTGATTTTGATTCCCTTTTCAACGGTGACATTTTTCCAGAGTTCAACCGCTTTTTTATAATCACCCTGAGCAATGAGAGCACCGTTGATTGAGCCGATGGAAACACCTGCAATCGCTTCAAAGCCGATGAACATTTCTTTAAGAGCCTTCCAGGCACCGATCTGATAAGCGCCCTTTCCGCCACCGCCTGCAAGAACAAGACTGTATTTTTCGAACATAAATATCAACTCCTTTTTGTGTGTGGTAAGTTGTTGAACAGTTAAATTAAAGTAATTCTCCGATTATTGTGTTGGATAAAAGAAAGCCCTCAGCCGTAAGAGAAACCGAATTTTCGGTGACACTGACAAGAGAGGAGGGGAGCTTTTTCGCTTTTGAAAAAATTTCTTCGGGTATTTTTTTGCCGAAGCGCTTTTCATACTCCTCGTTTTTCAGACCCTGAGAAAGTCTGAGCCTGAGCATAATGTATTCCTCTTCATCTCCGCCCTCACCGTCGGGAACGGGCTGACAGTCCTCAAGAAAAGCTCCGAAGCTTCTTTCGTAATAAAATCTTCTGCCGGAAAGAAAGGAGTGTGCGGACGGTCCTATACCGAGATATTCCTCAGCATTCCAGTATTTGAGATTGTGTCTGCTTTCAAAGCCCCTTTTGGCAAAATTTGAAATTTCATAATGGGCAAAGCCGTGACGGGCAAGCTTTTCCGAGGTGTGGAGATAAAGCTGACAGACATCTTCTTCGTCGGGAAGAACAAGATCTTCACCCATCATGCCGAAGGGTGTGTTTTCTTCAACCTTGAGGATGTAGGCGCTGATATGAGTGACACCGCAGGAAACAAGAAAATCAAGGCTTTCATCAAGGCTTTCCCTTGTCTGCCCGGGGATGCCCAGCATAATGTCAAGGGAAATGTTGCTGATTCCCGATTTTCTGATAACTGACAGAGCCTCTGAAATCTGTTTTTTGTCTGAAAGTCTGCCCAGTGCTTTTCTTTCAGAATCCACAGCTGACTGCATGCCCATTGAGATTCGGTTGACACCGCAGCCGGAAAGGGCGGTCATAAGCTTTTCATCAACGTCAGAGGGGTTGCATTCAACGGTGATTTCAGGGTTTATGAGAATGAAATTATTTTTGATGTACTCAACGCAGGCGGCAATTCTTTCTCCGCCGAAATAAGAGGGAGTACCTCCTCCGAAATAGATTGTGTCCGTCTGAGAAATCTGATTTTTATATTTCTTTAAAGCAGAAAGGACAGCATTAAGATAGCTGTCCTTTTGTTTTTCATCGCCTTTAAAGGAATAAAAATCACAGTAAGGACATTTTGATCTGCAAAATGGGATGTGAATATAAATTCCTGTCATAGTGAGCTTATCCGTTGTCATCAAGCTTGAGCACGGCCATAAATGCCTCCTGGGGCACCTCGACAGTACCGAACTGACGCATACGCTTTTTACCTTCCTTCTGTTTTTCAAGGAGCTTCTTTTTTCTTGTGATGTCACCGCCGTAGCATTTGGCAAGAACATCCTTTCTCATTGCCTTGACAGTTTCACGGGCAATAACCTTGCTGCCGATTGCAACCTGAATGGGAATTTCAAACATCTGTCTTGGAATATGCTCCTTGAGCTTTTCGGCAATTTTTCTTGCTCTGCCCATAGCCTTTTCAGAGTGGATGATGAAGCTGAGGGCGTCAATGATGTCTCCGTTAAGAAGCACATCTACCTTCTGAAGGGTTGAGCGTCTGTATTCGAAAATTTCATAATCAAAGGATGCGTAGCCCCTTGTTCTTGACTTGAGCGCGTCAAAGAAGTCATAGATGATTTCGTTAAGGGGAAGCTCATAATGAATGTCAACTCTGTCGGGAGTGATATATTTCATATCCTTGAACACACCTCGGCGGTCCTGACAAAGATCCATAATTGCACCGACATAATCAGCGGGTGAATAGATATGGGCATTTGTGAGGGGCTCCTCGCAGAAGTCGATGTTTGCCGGCTCAGGATAATGAGTGGGATTGTCAATTTCAATAACTGAGCCGTCGGTCAGATGTACCTTGTAAATAACGGAGGGTACTGTTGTGACAAGGTCAAGATTATATTCTCTCTCAAGTCTTTCCTGAATAATTTCAAGGTGGAGAAGACCGAGGAAGCCGCAGCGGAAGCCGAAGCCGAGAGCGCCTGAGGTTTCGGGCTCATAGGACAGAGAGGCGTCATTGAGCTGAAGCTTTTCAAGGGCATCTCTCAAGGCCTCATAATCTGCACCGTCAGCGGGATAAACACCGCAGTAAACCATGGGGTTGACCTTTCGGTAGCCGGGGAGGGCTTCGTCAGCAGGATTCTGAAGCTTTGTTACCGTGTCACCGACCTTTGCATCGCGGACTGTTTTGATTGATGCGGTGATGTAGCCTACCTCACCTGAGGAAAGCTCATTGCAGGGCTCAAGACCTGTTGCTCTCATATAGCCGACCTCAACAACGGTGAATTCTGCACCTGTTGCCATCATACGCATTGTTTCTCCCGCCTTAAGAGTACCCTGCATAACTCTGACATAAACTATGACTCCCTTGTAGTTGTCATAAACTGAGTCAAAGATAAGAGCCTTCAGGGGAGCGGAATCGTCACAGCCTGAGGGAGCGGGGATATCAGAAACGATTTTTTCAAGCACCTGCTGAACATTTTCACCGGTTTTTGCCGAAACTCTGGGGGCTGACATACAGTCAAGACCGATAACCTCCTCGACCTCGGCAGCAACTCTGTCGGGCTCGGCAGCGGGAAGGTCAATTTTGTTGATAACGGGAACAAGCTCAAGATCGTGGTCAAGAGCAAGATAAGTGTTTGCAAGAGTCTGAGCCTCGATTCCCTGAGAAGCGTCGATGATAAGCACTGCTCCCTCACAGGCGGCAAGTGAACGTGAAACCTCATAATTGAAGTCAACGTGACCCGGGGTATCGATAAGGTTAAGTTCATAGATCTCACCGTCGGCTGCCTTGTAATCAAGCTTGACCGCGTGAGCCTTGATTGTGATTCCTCTTTCTCTTTCAAGGTCCATATCGTCAAGAATCTGAGCAGACATATCGCGCTTTGCAACAGAGTCTGTGATTTCAAGAAGTCTGTCTGCAAGGGTGCTCTTTCCGTGGTCAATATGTGCAATGATGGAGAAGTTTCTTATATTTTCTTTTTTCTTTGCCATTTGTTCACCTCATATAAGGGGTATATTTCACTTGATTTTACCATAAAAACCAAATCTAATCAAGCACCTTAATTATAAAAATATATTAATATGTACTTTTAAATTGCCCCTTCGTGTGTTAGAATAATGCGGGTGATTAAATGAAAGTACTTTTTTCCGTTCTCAATTCAAAATACATACATTCCTCTCTTGCTCCTTGGTGTCTTTTTACCTCATGCCGTGAATACTGCACAGAGGATGCTTCCTTCGGTGTTTATGAGAGCACAATTAACGAAAATCAGCAGAAGGTGCTTTCGGAGCTTGAAAATGAAAACGCTGATGTTTATGCCTTTTCCTGTTATATCTGGAACATCGGAAAAACCCTTGAGCTTTGCAGAAAAATAAAAGAAACCCGTCCCGAAAAAATTATCCTTCTGGGAGGACCTGAGGTTGCTTACAATCAGAAGCAGATTCTTGAGGAAAACCTTTTTGTTGATTTTGTTGCGTCGGGTGAGGGTGAAGATTTTTTACCTGCATTTTTTGATTCTCTTTCAAGGGGTGAAACGTACTTTCCCGAGGGGGTTTCCTTCAGAGAAAAGGGTGAAGCAATTGTTTCTTCGGCATCGGTGAAGGGGGAGCGTGTTTATCCTTCTCCTTACTGTGCTGAGTATTTTCAGTCTCTGAAGGGAAGAATTGCTTATATTGAAGCAAGCCGCGGCTGTCCCTTCAGCTGTGCCTTCTGTCTTTCGGGCCGATGCGGAAAAACAAGATTTTTTCCTCTTGAAAGAATAAAAAATGAAATGCTGATGCTCTGTGAAAACGGTGCTAAAATTGTGAAATTTGTTGACAGAACATTTAACTGCAACAAGCAAAGAGCTTATGACATTCTTTCCTTTATCAAGGAAAATCACGGCAGTAAAATTCCTGCGGATGTCTGCTTTCATTTTGAAATTGCTGCTGATCTTCTTAATGATAAGCTGCTTGAGCTGATTGCTTCTCTGCCTATGGGAGCGGTGCAGTTTGAGGTGGGAATTCAATCCTTCAATGAGAATACCCTTGCCCTTATAAACAGAAAAACCGACATTTCTCTTGTGGAGAAAAATCTCACACAGCTGATAAAGGGTGCTAACTGTCACGTGCATATTGACCTTATTGCAGGTCTTCCTCAGGAGGATATTCAAAGCTTTGTCAAAGGCTTTAACAGAGCCTATGAGATTAAGGCAAATATGCTGCAGTTGGGCTTTTTGAAGATTCTTCACGGCTCACCGATGGATGAAAATCCCGACATATATCCTTGCGCTTACAGCAAAGAGCCGCCCTATGAGGTGATTTCAACTCCCTTCATTTCACAATCTGAGCTTGAAAAACTTCACATTGCCGAAAACGAACTCGAACGCCTTTATAACAGCTCAAGATTCTCACGAACACTTGAATATGTTCTTTCAGCAGCGGAGCTTACACCATTTGAGCTTTTTCTCTCCTTCGGCAGATATCTTTCCCAAAGGGATGAGAAGGGAAGCATTCCTCTTGACCGATATACCTGCCTTGCTTTTGATTTCTTTTCTTCTCTTGAGAGGATTGACAGAGCAAAACTTCGTGATGTGATGATTTATGACAGAATTGCCACCAATAATTCAGGCGTGATTCCCGAGAGACTGAAGGTCAAGGACAGCAATCTCAAAAAAATCCGCAATGCCGTTGCTGAAAAACATCCGCTGAAAAAGGGAACTCTCCGTTGTCTTGCGGTGCTTTACAGTGAAAAGAAAATCATTTTCAGTGATTACGGTGAAAGAAATTCAATTACGGGAGAATACAAGGTAACGGTTTTGCCGCTTGAACAGTAAAAAATGCAAACATACAAAAAATCCGACGAAGCTTGAAACTTCGTCGTATTTTTTGCTTTATTTTTCTTGTCACAGCTGTGTTACTGTGGCTCTTCTGACGGTCTGTAAGAGGAGAATCCTTTTTGAACAGAGTGGCCCTTTTTGGATTACATAAGCTCACAGATAAGCTTGCTGAATTCTGCGGGATCCTCAACGGGACGTCCGACAATCAGGCAGCTCTGACCGTAAAGAAGCTTTGCATATTTTGCAGTCTTCTCCTTGTCGGTTTCATAAAGTGAAATAAGCTTTTCTGCCACGGGATGCTCTGTTGAAATTTCCATAACAACTGTTGCCTTTGCATTTCCCGAAGCTCCGGGCATTGCTGAAAGCACCTTTTCCATTTCAAATGAGAGCATACCCTCTGTTGTGAGGCAGACGGGATGGTTTTTAAGTGCACTTGTGAAGCGTACCTCGTTTACACTGTCGCCGATGCTTTCCTTAAGGAAGGTGAGAAGCTCCTTTGTATTTTCATTTTTCTCTTTGATAAGATTTTTTTCTTCCTCGGTTTCAAGGTCAAGGTTTGCAGTGCAGATGTTTGTGAAGCTCTTTCCGTCATACTCACGGAGCATCTGAATTGCAAATTCGTCAACATCATCTGTGAAATAAAGAATTTCATAGCCCTTTGCTTTTACGGCATCGGTCTGGGGGAGAAGGTCAATCTTGTCTGCAGTTTCACCGGAGGCGTAGTAGATGGTTTTCTGTTCCTCTTTCATTCTGCTTACATATTCGGCAAGGGTGACATTCTTCTTTTCTTCAGAGGATACAAACATAATAAGATCCTTGAGTGCATCCTTATTGAGCCCGTAATCTGAATAAATTCCGTATTTAAGCTGAAGACCGAAGGCTGAATAGAACTTTTCATAAGCCTCTCTGTCTGAACGAAGCATTTTTTCAAGCTCTGACTTAATTTTCTTTTCAACATTTTTAGCAATGACCTTGAGGATGTGATCCTGCTGAAGCATTTCTCTTGAAATGTTCAGAGAAAGGTCAGGGGAGTCAACAAGACCTTTGACAAAGCTGAAATAATCGGGAAGGAGCTCTGCGCATTTTTCTGTGATGAGAACACCGTTTGAATAAAGCTGAAGCCCCTTTTCAAAATCCTTTGAATAAAAATCAAAGGGAGCGTGAGCGGGGATGAACATCAGTGCATCATAGGAAACCTGACCCTCTGTCTTTGAGTGTACGGTTTTAAGGGGTGCCTCGTAGTCATAGAATTTTGAGGTGTAGAAGCCCTCATATTCCTCCTTGGTGATTTCGTTTTTGTTCTTTCTCCAAAGGGGAACCATACTGTTGAGCTGAACCTCTTCAGTAACGGTTTCGTATTCGTCCTCGGTACCCTCCTTAAGCTGAGAGGAGGTCATATCCATCATAATGGGATAACGGATGTAATCGGAATATTTTGCAACGATTTCTCTGATTGAATACTGCTGAAGGTATTTGTCATAATCGTCGTTTTCTGTGTTTTCCTTGATTTTCAGGGTGATAACTGTACCCTCTGCTTCCTTTTCGGCGGGGGAGACGGTATAACCGTCAACTCCTGAGGATTCCCAGCAGAATGCCTCGCTGCTGTCCATTGCCCTGCTGACAACGGTAACCTTGTCTGCGACCATAAATGCCGAATAAAAGCCCACACCGAACTGACCGATGATTTCAACATCGCTGCCCTTTTCAATGCCTGACTTAAAGTCGAGAGAGCCGCTTTTTGCAATTGTACCAAGGTTGTTTTCAAGTTCAGCTTCGGTCATACCGCAGCCGTTGTCTGAAATTGTCAGAAGACGGTTTTCCTTGTCAGCGGTAATCTGAATTCTGTATTCTTCTCTTGCAATACCGCTGTTGCCTGTTGAAAGACCTTTGTAATAGCGCTTATCGAGAGCGTCACTTGCATTTGAAATAAGCTCACGAAGAAAAATATCCTTGTGGGTATAGATTGAATTTATCATCATATCCATGAGCTTTTTTGACTCTGCCTTGAACTGTTTCTTGCCCATAATTCTTTTGTTCTCCAATCTTTAAATTCGTTTTTAGCACTCTTGCGCTTTGAGTGCTAAAATTATTATAGTCAACTTTTCATTTTTGTCAATATCTCTTTTTGATTAAAACATTTGTTTTTTTTTTAAAATGTGGTGACAAAAACATAATTATATGATAGAATTAAAAAAATTGTTTATTTAAGGATGTATGACATTGAAGGATTATGTTGAAAAAATAAAAAACAACTGTCCTGCACACAGACTCATCTTCTGGTGGATAATGAGAATCTGCCTTCTCGGCGGTCTGGGTATGTCAATTGCCGGTGAGAAAAATGCTCCTGCCGAAGCGGTGCTTCTTGCGTTGAGCTTCGGGTTCAGCTTTTTCCCTGAGATAATGCTTCTTTCAAAAAAGAGCTTTTTCAGATTTATACCGTCATTTGTGCATTCCCTTTGTCTTTCACTTGTTGTTGCCGGCGTTTTCGGAGGCTATGCTCTGGGATTAGCCGACCGCTTCTTCTGGTGGGATTGGGCAATACATTTTATCTGCGGCGGAGCGCTGGTCTTTGTGGGCTATGAATATGCCTGTGCAATTGCCAAGAGAGACAGACACGGTATAACAAAAGCAATGGCGTTTTTTGTTGCCTTCGGTCTTTTCTTTGCGGTTATATCTCTGTGGGAGCTTGGTGAATTTTTCATTGATCAGCTTTGCGGTGCTTTCACAGGTACTGTCGGCAATCTTCAGGGCTGGTCCTTTGAAGCGGTTCGGGGAACGGCAGCTGAAAGGAATTTTTTTGAGCCTATTGTTGAGGGCAGATGGCCGCTGATGAACACAATGAGCGATATTGTGCTTGACACAATCGGCGCCTTTACAGCCTTGCTGATTGTTAATATTTTCCCTTACAGACACAGGGGCAAATTCAGCTATGACCTTTCCTTCGGTAAGGGAGAACAGCCCGTCGCGGCAATTCTTCCCAAGGAAAAGGCAAAGGATTTCTTCAGAGCGTATTCTCTGAGACTTAAAAACAACTGTCCGCCAAGAACCTATGCTTTCTGGTGGGTAATCAGACTGATGATGATCGGTCTTCTTGTTTACACTATTGTAAATGATGAGTATGATGCTTACGCATCCTTCCAGGTTATAGCTAATCTGTGCTGTATGTTTATCTGGGAGCTTGTTATGGCAATGCCGCCTAAAAATGTTTTCAGATACATTCCGCCGATGCTTCAGACAGTTGTTACGGTTCTTGATTTTGTTGCCGTTGTGGCAGGTCTTGTTTTCAATTTTTATTATACTGTCAGATTCTGGGACTCAGCTCTTCATCTGATGACCGGCTTTTTTGGTGTTTTCTTTGCTTATGAGATTGTTTATGCACTCATCAAAATGGAAAAGAAAACCGCTTCTCCCGCAGTTGTACTTATTTGCACAATGGGCTGTATTTTTATGCTTGAAGCATTCTGGGAGCTTTTTGAATTTTCCTACGATCATGTACAGGGGCTTCTTTCAGGTTATCCGGGAGATGCGCAGCACTGGTCAGCTCTTCTTGCTGAGGGTACTGAAAAGTCAAAAACTCTCTTTAAATCCTTCGACAGCGGAAGATGGCCTCTTATGGACACAATGGGAGACATTTTCCTTAATACAATCGGCATTTTCTCGGGTACGCTTATTCTCAAGCTGATGCCTTACCGAAGCAAAGGTAAATTCAGATATATATTTGACTTTGACAAGGAAAAAGAAAATATCAAATAAAATAAAGGGACAGCTTATGTCCCTTTTTTCTTTAAATTTTTTTGATTTATATGTTGACAACGGTCAGAAAATAAGCTATAATCATCGGGTACTGATAAGTGCGCTGATATAGCTCAGTCGGTAGAGTGCATCCTTGGTAAGGATGAGGTCACCGGTTCAAATCCGGTTATCAGCTCCAAAATCCCATCTGTGTAAACAGGTGGGATTTTACTTTTTACCTCTTCACTCTTCACTCACACTTTTGTTTCTGTGGGATTTCGGAGCGAAGTAATAAGTAAAATGTAATAGTGAATAAGTGTGGGCGGGACACCCGCACCCGAATATAAATTCAGACCGCATTCTCTGAAGGGATGCGGTCTAATTATGTGTTCAAAACCTTGTTTCGTGGACAGTTGTAAAATGAATTAACAGTTGATTTTTTAAAGTAATAATGATATTATAAAAGCAATGATTCACACTTTTTTATGGAGGTAAAAAACAATGAAAAACAGGACGAAGAAAATCCTTTCAATGCTCTTGGCAGTAATTATGCTTTTATCCGTAATGCCTATGGCTTATGCAGCTACAAAGGAATACCCACCCGATGCAGAGCAATTAATTGAACTTGCTTATAAGTATGCAGCTTATGGTTCTAGTATTTATGAGCCAGCCGGATATTTAAATGAAAAATTTGGCGATATCATCATCCCAGGCGGATTCTTCGACGGATATAGTTTTGTGGATGAAATAACATATCAGATGAGCAACGAATATGAATATATCAAGGATGCTATTCCCAAAGCTATAGAAACATTGCAGGGTGTTGTAAATATGATAGAAGAGGATATTGCAAACGGTGAAGTTACCGTTGTTTTCTCTCCATACAATTTTTTCAGATTTTACGGTTATTATGAGTTATGCTATGGTGATTCGAAAGTTATAGACGATTTATTTGAAAAAGTGGCCACTTCTTCTCCAAATTTAGAAATGTACGGACAAATGGTTTCTGATGCTATGGATTCAGCGGAGCGTGCAGAAAATTATCTTGATGATATTCTCGACGGTAAAATAACCGTCACTCAGAACACTCAGACTGAATTCGATGCAATATGGAAAGAAGCACTCCCTATCTGCTACATAATATTAGATTGCATTGAAGGAATTCACATTTACGGTGAATACATATCAAATGGTGATGCAACAGAAGAAGCAGACGGTACAAAGACAGCAACCTGCGATTTCTGCGGTGAAACCGATACAGTAATTGATGAAGGCTCAAAGCTTGAAAGTGATAATGACAACTGCTCCTGTAGCTGCCACAAGTCAGGCATTATGGGTTTCATCTGGAAGATTCTCACATTCTTCTATAAAATATTCGGTATGAATAAAACCTGTATTTGCGGTGTAGCACATTATTAAAATACAACAAAGGGAACGGCTTAAAACCGTTCCCTTTAACTTTTTCTCCACAACTTGACTATTCTTGTCACATTAAGTATAATTATTCCGATATATAACAATTAAAGGGGATTGCTTTATGAAAAAAAGGTCAAGAATGGGAAATGTTGATTTTCTTAGATTTCTTTTATCCATTGCCGTATTGCTTTTCCACGGCAGAAATCTGATTGAAACAAAAGAGGCTCTGTTTACAAGAGGATATTTTGCCGTTGAGTTTTTCTTTATCATCAGCGGTTACTTTCTTGCTGCGTCGGCTCTCAGATCAAAGCGTCCGCCCCTGGTTTATATGAAAAACAAATATAAATCACTTTTTGATTATCATGCAATATGCTTTGTGATAGCTTTTGTATGTATGTGTGTTCTGAAGAATCTTGAGCTTTCTGAGATTTTTCAGCGTGCAGTAAGAAGTGTTCCCGAGCTTCTGCTTCTTCCCGTTGCTTCGGGCTTCAGCTTTGAGCTTGTATGTGTGAATAATGTCAGCTGGTACATAGCATATCTGCTTATGGGCTCAATGCTTCTTTATCCTGTTGTCAGAAAATATGACGAATATGCAAAATACTGGTCAGTGGTTGTTTTCCTTTTTGCTTCGGGTATACTTTTCCTTGAAAACGGAAAATATTCGGGAGTATCAGACATTGTTTTCCTTTCGGTAAAGACGGGTCTGGTCAGAGCAATTGCAACACTTTCAGCGGGTGTCTTTGTTTATTTTATGTGTGAAGAAACCAAGGCTGCTCAGTGGAGCACAGCCAAAAAGGCCGTTATGACAGCTGCTGAGGTTGGCTGTTGGGCTTTGGTGTTCGGATATATGAATTCTGACTGGTCCGCCGACAATGAGTTTGCCGTTATTTATTTCGGTATTTTTGCCTGCTATCTTTCCTTCACTCAGAAAACCTATACCGCAGACCTTCTTGATAACAAGGCTTCCGCATGGCTAGGTAAGTACAGCTATCCCATTTATCTGTGTCAGGCTCAGTGGATAAGAAAGGTTATCGGCAAATTTATTGACAGAGTACCCGATATAAGCTACGGAAAAATGCTTGTTGTTTATGTGGGCTCTGTTGCCATACTTGCTCTTTTTGTTATGCTTGCAAAATCCCTTTGGGATAAAGCTGCTGCAAAAATCAAGGCTCAATAACAGTAAAAAACAGATGCTCACCGCATCTGTTTTTTTGATTTATTCCCATACAAACTGTACGGAACGCTTTTCTAAAATACCCTTTTCGAGTTCGGTAAAGAAGTATCCGTATTCTTCGTTTTTACCCACAACCTGAGTATTCCCTCCGTTAAGACTCTTTTCGTTTATGATGATGTATTCCGTGTCCTTGGGAACTGTAATCTTTTCGGGAATTTCTGTGGGGCTGAAATCCTCAGCGGAGATTGTCTTATTATCCTTATCCATAAAGATAAAGCTTGTTGTCTCAGGTATTTCAGCATAGATAAATTTGACGGTAACCTTTGATTCATACACCTTTTCTTCACCGTTTTTATTGACTGTGATTTTGCTTGAAAGACTCTGTGAGCTTTCTGAGCCTTGTGTTATGCCCGAGACGGAAAGACCTGAGCCTTCAATGCAGTAAACATCTCCGTCACTTTCCTGATAAACGGGGTTGAGATAGAATACATTAGCCGCATCATCAATGGAATGGTAAACCGTTGCCGTCAGCTCCATAAGCTCCAGCTCCTCGTCGGTGCGGTGAATTTTTGTGTGAGTATCAGAAACTCCGCCCTCTGAGCAAAGCACGGTATAGAGCTCCTCGGTTTCAGTTGCGGCAATCTGTGCATCAAAAATCCAGAAGCCGTCAATATCTTCAAAGATATATTCTTTATGAGTTGATTTTTCCCCCGCTTCGTCTGTTAAGGTAATGTCCTTAGGCTTTGCATAAATTTTATTGTGATTGCTGTTATCTGCGGTTATTTCACCGCCGTTGAAACGGATAATATCCTCAATGTTTTCTTCGGCATAAGCCTCAAAATCAAAGGTGTTCAGGCTTTCTCGTGTAATCACGGCACCGATAAGACGGTCACTTTCTGAGCCTGTATTTTCTGCTTCTGTGTCTTTAAGCTGAAAGCCGCTGATTGAAAGGGCGGCAATTGCCCCGAGTATCAATACTGAAAACAGAACTTTAATCTTCATTTTCATCATCCTCCAATATTCCGTCAAATTTCAGAATGTCACCAACATCACATTGAAGATAGTGACAGATTTTATTTATTGTTGAAAAGCGTACACCCTTAGCCTTTCCGCTTCTGAGAATTGAAAGGTTTGCCTCGGTTATGCCGATGAGATTGCAAAGCTCCTTTGAGGTCATACCTTTTTCTCTGAGCTGTGAATCAAGACAGATTTTTATAGCCATAGAATCACCCTTAATCCCTTATATAATTGAATCGTTGTCCTCTTTAAGCTGCTTGGTGTCCTTGATAAAATCGGTGAAAACAAGGGTAAGCAGAATAAAGCCGAGGGAGAAAAGAGGAACACTGACATTGAAGCTTACGGATGAAAGTGAGCCGATAAGAAAAAGCTGAAAAAGGTTGAAAGCAATGTTTATCAGCACACTTGCTTTTACTCCCGTGATGCAAAGTCGGGAAAGAGTCTTTGTGCCCGAAATGGTACTTTCACTGAATCTGTCAACGGAAAAGCTTTCTGTAACTCCGAGAGCGCAAAGCACCGTTGCAATTGCAAAAAGATAAGGCACGGCAATGTTAAGTGTGCCGAAAAGGTTTACAAGGGAGTTGCCTGTCTGAGTGTCTTCAAGAGAGCAGAGAGCAAAAACAAAAACTCCGCCGATGATTTTAAGAATAGCCTTGAGAAGCTGCTCCTTTTTCAGTCTCTGAGAATTTTTCAGATAATCAGTAAATCTGAGAATAAGATATCCCATAAGCATCGCCCAGAAGGAAAAGCTGATTATATCTGCGCTTTCACCGCCAAGCTGAGTAAGAGCAAGCTTTGCAGGATTAATCAGAAGATAAATAAGAATGAAAAGAGATGCCGAAAGGGGAATTAGAAGCAAATCTGTTTTTGAGAATTTTTTGGTATTGATTTTTGAAATCAGAAAGAAAAGAGGAATACTGCAAATCATTCCGTAAAGAACAATTGCTAAGGAATTTGCCGCCGTACCCTTTTCGGAAAGAGAACCGAGAAGCTGAGCGGATTTTGTCAGAGGAAGAGACAAAATCCCGAAGATATCGGAAAATTTACTGTCCGTCATAAAACGGATAAAAATCAACAAAACTGCTTCGGTAATAAGTAAAAGGGGATATTTTTTCTTTGCCATAATATTACCTCCCGTGAAAATAAATTATTGTTTTTCGATAATTCTTACAGCTTCATATTAACATGGAAATTATCGTTTGTCAATAATTTTATTTAATGAAATTTTCTCATTTTGATTTTTCCCTTTAAACTATTGACATCAACCAAGGTTGGTGGTAAAATGTTCAAAACCGAATAATTTCAATTAAAGATAGAGGCGCAATTTATCATCAGTAATCTGAGGTGCAAAGGGCTTTCGCAAGGTCTGCTTCAGATGAAAGGGAAAATTGCCGAAGGTGTCAGGCGAAAGATATCCTGGTCGGCGGAAATAAGATTTTACCGACTGTCGCAGCTGTGCGGAGTGCTATTATAATTGCTTTGAAAATGACCTTGTCATAAAAAATCAATTAAACGGGGCTGTTGCACTAATGCTGTAACGCCCCTTTTAAATTGCAGATTATCGGCTTTGAAAATCAGTGATTAAAGATTAAGGAGATAAAAAACAATGGAAAGAAAGCCTATTTTTACAGGTGCCGCTTCGGCAATTATCACACCGATGAACGAAAACGGTGTTGACTATGAAAGCTTTGAAAAGCTTCTCAACTGGCAGATTGAGCAGGGCATTGATGCTCTTGTTGTTGCCGGCACCTCAGGTGAAGCTTCAACTCTTACTGACGAGGAGCACAGACAGGTGCTCAAGTTTGCTTGTGAGGTAGTTGGCGGCAGAGTGCCCGTTATTGCAGGCACAGGCTCAAACGATACCGATTATGCAATCGATCTTACAAAATATGCTTGTGAAATCGGCTGTGATGCAATGCTTGTTGTCACACCTTATTATAACAAGGCAACACAGAAGGGTCTTATCAAGATGTTTACTGCAATTGCAGATGCAAGCACAAAGCCAATCATTCTTTATAACGTACCCTCAAGAACAGGCGTAAGCATTGAGCCTGCAACCTATGCAGCTCTTGCTGATCATCCCATGATTCAGGGAATCAAGGAAGCTAACGGTCAGATTGATAAGATTGCTGAAACAATGGCTCTTGTCGGTGACAAGCTTGACCTTTATTCAGGTAATGACGATCAGATCGTGCCCCTTCTTTCACTTGGCGGTAAGGGCGTAATTTCTGTTCTTTCAAACCTTCTTCCCGCTGAAACAAGCCTTATGTGCAAGAAATTCTTTGAAGGCGATGTCAAGGGTGCGGCAAAAATGCAGCTTGATTATTTCGGTCTTATCAAGGCTCTCTTCAGTGAGGTTAACCCCATTCCCGCAAAGGCTGCAATGGCTGCAATGGGCTTTTGTGAGGATTATGTGAGACTTCCTCTGACATCAATGGAGGATGACACAAAGGCTGTTCTGCTTGAAAAAATGCGTCAGGCAGGCATTCAGGTATAAAGAAAACAGGTGATTCAAAATGAAAATTATCGTCAACGGTGCGGGCGGCAGAATGGGGCAGACCCTCTGCAGTCTTATTGAAAATTCTTCAAAGCATACCCTTGCCGCAAGGGTCAGCCTTGAATTTGAAACCGATGCACAGAATAATATTTACCGCGCTCTGAGTGAATTTTCAGGGCAGGCAGATTGCATTATTGACTTTTCAAATCATCTTGCAACCGAGTCTGTTGTTGAATATGCTCTGAGCAGAAAGCTTCCCCTTGTCATTGCCACAACGGGACAGACTGAGGAAGAAATGCAGATGATCAGAAATGCCTGCGACACAATTCCTCTTTTCTATTCTCAGAATATGTCTCTTGGTGTTGCCATTCTTTCCTGCCTTGCAAAAATTGCGGCAAAGGCACTTCCCGACTGTGACATTGAAATCATTGAAAAGCACCACAATCAGAAGCTTGACGTTCCCAGCGGTACCGCTCTTCTTCTTGCAAACAGCATCAGGTCTGTCAGAGAAGAAAGCACCTACAATATCGGCAGACACGAAAACGGAAAAAGAGATCCCAAGGAAATCGGCATTCATTCTCTGAGAATGGGCGGTGAGGTCGGCACTCACGAAATCATTTTTGCAATGGGAAGCCAGGTTATCACCCTTAAGCATGAGGCTGAAAACAGAAACCTCTTTGCTGAGGGCTCTGTTTCTGCCGCTGAATTCCTTGTTTCTCAGACTCCCGGATTTTATAATATGGATGATATTCTGAGGTGATAAGGCTTGAAAAAGTATAATTACCATACACACACCGAAAGATGTCTTCACGCTCAGGGTGAGGATGAGGCCTTCGTTGTTGCGGCTGTAAGGGCAGGCTTTGATGAAATCGGCTTTTCTGACCACAGTCCCTGGAATTTTGACGAGGGCTTTGTCTCTTATATGAGAATGAGTGCTTACGCTCTTGAGGGTTACTGTGACAGTGTCAAGGAGCTCAGAGAAAAGTATAAGGATAAAATCAGCATTAAGCTTGGTCTTGAATGTGAATATTTTCCTAAATATCTTCCCTGGCTTAAGGAGCAGATAAAGAAGCATTCCATTGATTATATCATTCTCGGGCACCACTTCTGCTCAGATGAAATCGGTGAAAAGTATAACGGAAATCTCAGCTCTCATCAGGAGCTTGAGCGTTATTGCCGTGATATTCTGGAGGCTCTTGATTCAGGTATGTTTTCCTATGTTGCTCACCCGGATATTTTTATGAGGGGCTATCCCGTGTTTGACGAAAAGTGTGAAGAGATAACAAGAAGGATTGTTCAGAAGGCAGTTGAAACAGATACTCCTCTGGAATATAATCTTCTCGGCTTCAGCCACTCCGTCAACGACGGAAAGGACGGCTATCCTTATCCTGATTTCTGGAAAATTGCTGCTGAATACAGTCCTAAGGCTGTTGTGGGTATTGATGCCCACGTTCCTTCCGCTTATCTTGACAGCGAGCTTTTTGAAAAGGGTTATGAAAATCTCAGGCAGTTTGGAATTGAAGTGACTGATAAAATCAGATTTTTTAAATAATTACAATTACCTTCGGGACAGTGTCGGCTGTCCCGATTTTATTTTTTCTTTCTCTTGTAAAAACAATTTGCTGATGTTATAATGAAAGGAAAGAAAAGTACGGAGGTGTTGTAATGATATCCGTTGCACTTGCCGCCTATAAGGGCGAAAAATATATTGAACAGCAGATTCGTTCAATTCTGCCTCAGCTTTCTCACGGAGATGAAATCATTGTTTCTGATGACAGACCCGGCGGAGCAACAGAAAAAATTGTCAGAAAGCTTTCTGAAGAGGACAGCAGAGTAATTTATGTTGAAGGAAAAAGCAAGGGCGTTGTTGCAAACTTCGTCAACGCAATCAGATACTGCAAGGGTGATTATATTTTCCTTTGTGACCAGGATGATGTGTGGCTTCCTGACAAGGTCAAAAGAGTCACTGAGGCATTCAATGAGGGCTATGACCTTGTGCTTCACAATGCTTATGTTACCGACGGTGACCTGAATATTACCGAGTATTCCTTCTTTGAAAAAAGAGGCAGCAGACAGGGCGTTGTCAGAAATATTCTGAAAAATTCTTATATGGGCTGCTGTATGGCATTCAGACGTGAGCTTCTTAAAAAAATTATGCCGATTCCCGCGGCAATTCCAATGCACGACCAGTGGATCGGAATTATGGGTGAGATTTACGGAAAGGTCAAATTCATTGATCTGCCTCTTATTTATTACCGTGTTCACGGCGGAAATGTTACAGGAGGAAAAACCTCCTCAATCCAAAAGCTTCAATGGAGAAGATATTTAATCACAAAGCTTTATAAAAGGGTTTTGTTCAATAAATGAGGTGTGACAAAATGAAAAATTATACTGTCAGCGGATGTATTGTAACTTATAACAGTATGAAAAAAATCGGAAACACGATTTCCTCAGTTCTCGAGCAGACAAAGGGTGTGGATTTCACTCTTTATGTTGTTGACAACAATTCAACGGACGGCACTGCCGATTATATCAGAGAAAACTTTCCTCAGGTGGTTGTCATTGAGCCGAAATCAAATGACGGCTTCGGTGCAGGTCATAATAAGGTGCTGCCCTTACTTACTTCAAAATACCACGTTGTTATCAATCCTGATATTATCCTCAGAGACGACGTTATAACAGAGCTTTGTGATTACGCGGATAAAAATGAGTGCGCAGGTCTTCTTTCTCCCGAAATCCGTTTTGAAGACGGAACAAAGCAGCATCTTGCAAAAAGAAATCCCACCGTCAGATATCTCGGTGCCCATTTCCTTTATAACAAGGAAAAAGAGCCGAATCAGCTTATCATTGATTACTGTATGCTTGACAAAGAGGATGAAAAAGAGCCCTTTGAAATCACCAATGCAACGGGCTGCTTTATGTTCTTCAGAACAGAGGTTTTCAAGGAGCTTGGCGGCTTTGATGAAAGATTTTTTATGTATCTTGAGGACTGTGACATTGCAAGACGTGTTTCTCAGAAATGGTCAGCTCTTTATTATCCTTCGGCAACGGTTTATCACCTTTGGGAAAGAGAGAGCAAGAGAAACAAAAAGATTCTGATGATTCACGTTATGTCAATCATCAAATATTTCTTGAAGTGGGGAATCAGGTTCTGATATGAAAAAGATACTTTATAATCTTTATGCTCTGATTTTTAATTTCAGCGCCCTTTTTCTGAAGGTCAGAAAAAACCGCGTTGCGTTCATTTCGATGCATAATGAAAATTTCAAGGATTCCCTTGGCTGTGTTTATGAATATCTGAAAAAAGAGGGCGGATACGAATTTCTTCTTATTACCAGAGAGGATCTTTCGGTGAAAAGACCTTTTGCCGTGCTCAGATTCTTTTTTGTGAAGGCGCCCCTTCTTGCTTCAAGCGAATATGTTTTCCTTAACGATAATTTTATGCCTATGGGTAAGCTTAATTTCAAAAAGGAAACGGTCATAACTCAGCTTTGGCACGGTGAAGGCGCCTTCAAGAAAATCGGCTTTGATATTCCTCAGAGTGAGGATGTAAGAAAAAGGGAAATTGCCTGCAACAAAAAGATGACCTGGCTTATCTGCTCGGCTGAAAAGCTTATACCTCTTTATTCAAAGGCCTTCGGAATTGCCGAGGAAAAAATTCTTCCTCTGGGCTCTCCGAGAACGGACTTTATAATGAATAAGGATAATGCCCGTCTTTCAAGAGAAAAGCTTGAAAAGCTTTATCCGAATCTCAGCGGCAAAAAGATGATTCTTTATGCTCCCACCTTCAGAGATGATCCTGAAAGAGACAGACAGCTTCTTGACAGCTTTGATGCGCAGAAAATCATTGAGCGCTTCGGCAGTGAGTATGAGCTTTTTATCAGACTTCATCCTCAGATTCACACCTCGGGCAAAAGCTTTCAGGGCGTAACGGACGTCACAGATTATGAAGATGTAAGAGAGCTTCTTCTTTCAGCGGACGTTCTTATTACGGACTATTCCTCAATCTGCATGGATTTTTCACTGCTTGAGAAAAAATCCGTCTTTTACTGTCCCGACCTTGAATGGTACACGGGCAGAAGAGATTTTTACATAAATTATGAAACTGATCTTCCCGGTATGGTGGCGCACGATATGAATCAGCTTTGCAGTGCCATTGAGGCAGAATTTGATGCTGAAAAAAACCGACGCTTCAGAGATTATAACTTTGATTTTCTTGACACCGACAATTCAAAAAGAGTTGTTGAGGCGGTAATGAAAAAATAAATAGTTGATTATTGACGGCAGAGTGAGCATCTGCCGTCAATTTTTGTGAAAAAGCGGTTTTTGCTTGTTACAAAAATATAAAGACTATTGTTTTTTTGTCCGTGATGATGTAAAATATTTAAAAAGTAAGGAGGACGTTATGGACGAAGATCTTTTTTTCAGCAAAAGCAAGGAGCCCTCATCTGAGGATTTCTTTTCAAACAGAAATACATTTGACAACATTAAAGATACAGATATACCCTTAAGCAGCGGTATCAATTTTTCATACAGCGGATTCACTCAGGAGGAAAAAAGAACTGAAAACACGGGCGCGGATTATATGTTCTCTTCTTCAGCATCTTCCTCTGAAAGAAAAACAGATACTGACAGCTTTTCGGGAGCTTTCAACATTCCCGCTTATGAGCCTTTTTCTCAGAAAAAAGCTTCCGAAAGCAAGGATATGTTCAGCTTTGCACCTGTCGGTCAGAGCTCGGATGACAAATACAAGGAGGATAAAATTATGGCGGACAGATATACCGGCAGCTCATCGCAGTCAAGAATACCTCAGTCAAGAACACCTCAGACAAGAACACCTCAGGGCGCAAGACCTGCTTCTGCGAGGACTCCTCAGGGCGCAAGACCTGCTCCTGCAAGGAATCAGCAAAATATCAGAAGCACCGGCTCAAGAGCTCCTCAGGGCACACGCGCTGCTGCTTCAAGAGCGCCTCAGGGTGCAAGAGTACAGAATAAGGGCGGCTTCTCCGGTGGCGGAAAGGGCAAGGGACCCTCGAAGAAGATTATCATTCTGGCTTCGGTTTTAGTTGCTGTCGTGCTTCTCTTCGGCGGATTGTTTGCCTGGGGATACAGCGCAATGGGCGGTCTTGATTATGATGATTCAATTGTGCCCAATGCTTATGTGGAAGAAAAAGATCTTGTATCTGACAGTAATGTTACAAACATTCTTTTCCTCGGCTGTGACGGCAGAGAGGATGTCAGCAGCAATCTTTCCGACACAATGATTCTTTTCTCTGTTGATAAGCAGAATAAGAAAATCAAGCTTACCTCATTCCTTCGTGACAGTTATGTTTATATTCCCTCCAAGGGCTACAGCACAAAGCTCAATGCATCCTTCACTTACGGCGGACCTCAGCTTGTTATGGACACAATTGAGTATAATTTCGGCGTTGACATTGATTATTATCTGATGGTGGATTTCACTGCCTTCAAAACTGTGGTCAATCTTCTCGGCGGCATCACTGTTGACGGAGTCACTGCCGCAGAGGCAAAATATATGAAAGAGGTTGTCAAAATCAAGAGCCAGGATGTTGTTGAGGGTACAAATGAAATGAGCGGCAACACAGCCCTCTGGTATTGCAGAATCAGATATCTGGACAACGACTTCAAGAGAACGGAAAGACAGAGAAAGGTTATTTCGGCAATTGTTGATAAGGCTCTTAAAACAAACATTATTACTCTTTTTGATATTGTTGAAAAAACCGTTCCACATATTTCAACCGATATGACAAGAAATAAGCTTCTCACCTTTGGTATGAGCACCTTCACAAAGCTTCTGACTTATGACATGGTGCAGCAGCAGATTCCTGCGGCGGGCACATGGTCTGATGCAAGAATCTCAGGTCAGCTTGTGCTGAAAATGGATATGGAAGAAAACAGGGCAATTCTCAAATCCTTCCTTTATGACAAGGAAACTGAAAAAGTAACGGAAGCTGAATAAAAAATGAAACTCAACCGATAAGCAAATCGGTTGAGTTTTTTTATGTATAAATACGAATTTTCAGCACAGAATATATTAAATGCTGTTTTGGAGGGATGACCGGTGAAGCCTTCGGATTTAAAAGAGCTTGTAAGAGAAAGCTGTGAAAGGTTTAAGGACGGCACAGCCTTTTATGTCAGAAACGAAAGCTCAGAAAAGGCAGAAATAAGCTACGCTCAGCTGAAGGATGACATTGAGAGTCTGGGAACTGCTTTGGTTTGCAGACTGAAGCTAAAGGGTGAAAAGATTGCCGTGATGGGTGAAAATTCTTATTTCTGGTGTCTTTCTTATCTTACTGTGACCGGCGGAGCAGGAGTTGCAGTACCCGTTGACAAGGAGCTTCCCGTTGAGGAGCTTGACAACATTCTCGGCTTTGCCGAGGTGAAATGTGTTTGTGCCGACAAAAAATCGGCAGAAAAAATAAGG
>JAZOWF010000037.1:0-6682 GCA_045659065.1 Acutalibacteraceae bacterium | reverse complement strand
TTCACAAATATTTAAACCATTAACCCGCTATGAAAATATTGACAAACCTTTGTCAATGGTCTATAATGACAATGTAACAGTATCTGTATGATACAAAAATAATTTTTCGGAGGAAATAAATATGAAAAAAGTATTATCAGTTTTACTTTCACTTGTCCTTATGTTCTCACTCACAGCTGTTGCTTTTGCAGAAGGTGCTGACGAACCCGACTACAGCGGCTATGTAAACATCTACTTCATTGTTGACGGTGCTGAAATCGGTGCAGTTCACGCTCTTCCCGGAGAGGTTATCACTCAGGATATTGTCAACGTTGCAGGCAATCCCTCAAAGGAAGCAACTGACGAAGTGAAATACATCTTCGAAGGCTGGTATGCAGCAGAAGCAGTTGACGGTGAATACAAGGTTGTTGACGGTGCTGAAAAGCAGATCGCAAGCACATTCAAAGCTCCCACAGAAGCCGGTGACTATTACTATGTTGCTGTTTTCTATGAAGAAAGCATTCAGGCATCAACAACTCTCTGGTCATTCTTCCAGTCAATCTTCGCAAGAATCAACCTCATCTTTGAATACTTCGCAAAGGTATTTGAAGGCATCATCGATTTCGAAAACTAAGCTCTGACAGGCAGGTTAAATCCCACTCCCTCGTGAGTGGGATTTTTTTATATAAATATGTGGAAAATCTGATTACAATATGGTACAATATATAAATGTGGATTTATGATAAAAATTTTTTACATCAATTCAGCCTTATTTATTCCCTTCCGGAAAGGATTAACCTGATAATGAAAAAACTTAACCGAATCAAGCCTTTGGCAAAAGGCCACGAAATTACCTGGTGGGTGTGCAGAGCCCTTCTTTTCATCTGGGGCGTGTGGGGGATGCTTCACGGATACACCTCGGAATTTGTTCAGGCAACCTTTGCAATTATCTTTACACATCTGTGGGATATGTTTCAGCTTTTCGGAGGCAAATCCTTCATCACAAAATATCCTGCTTATATGCAGACAATGCTGAACGTTTTCATCTGCTTCGGATGTGTTATCGGCACAACCCTCAACACCAGAACAAATTTTGAATATATCGACATTCCCGAGCATATTTTTGCCGGCTACCTTGCCTGCACAGGTGCCTTTGTTCTCTGTGAAATTATGCAGGGAGAAAAGACCCCCGCAAAAATTTCCGTCAAGGCCCTCTTCTCTCTGGGCTTTGCTCTCGGTATAATTGTGGGCTGGGAATTTTACGAGTTCACAATGGACAGGCTTTACGGCTTTGTTATGCAGCACGGCCACATCGGAAACGCCTACGGTCTGACAGACACAATGATTGACCTTATGCTCGGCACGGGCGGTGCCCTTGCAGCAATGTTCATTGAAGCCTTCCGCAGAGTCGGTCTCATCGGCGGCAAAAACCGCCACGAGCTCAGACGCAAATATCTTGAAGAAAGAGCTGAAGTCAAAAAGCTCAAAATGATGAAAACAAGTGGTGAATAAAATGTTACTCAGCCTTATTTTAAAAAATGTAAGCTACACCTGCAACAATTTTTCAGACTGTGAAATCAGTGATATTGCCTATGATTCAAGAAAAGCAGGTGAGGGTATAATCTTCGTCTGCCTTACAGGTGCCTTTGCTGACGGACACACCTATGCCAAAAGCGCCTATGACAAGGGAAGCCGCGTGTTCCTTTGCGAAAAAGAGATTAAGCTTCCCGATGACGCAATGATTATCACCGTTGAAAATACCCGTGCTCAGCTTGCCACAATCAGCTGCAACTTTTTTAAAGATCCTTCAAAGGATATTGATGTCATCGGCATTACGGGCACAAAGGGAAAGACAACGACCGCTCACATTGTCAAGTCAGTGCTTGACAATTCCGGATATATGTGCGGAATCATCGGTACTGTTGGTGCGGGCTACGGAGACGTTGTTCTGCCCACGGTCAACACAACCCCCGAAAGCTATGAGCTTCAGAAAATGCTGCGCCTTATGGCTGATGCAGGCTGCAAGGCTGCCGCAATTGAGGTTTCCTCTCTCGGTCTGAAGTTCCACCGCACCGATCATATAAGCTTTGCCGTGGGTGTGTTCACAAATCTTTACCCCGATCACATCGGCACCAACGAGCACGAAAGCTTTGAGGAATATGCCTATTGGAAAGCTCAGCTTTTCCCGCGCTGCAAAAAAACCGTTGTCAACACCGATGACCCCTTCAGCAAGGAGGTCATAGAAAACTCCTCGGGAGAAATCATAACCTACGGTGAAAACGAGACTGCCGATTATATTCTCCGAAGCTGCAAAAAAATCAAAAACGGCAGCAGACTCGGAATGAAAATGAACATTTCTGCAAAGGCCACCGAAAAGACCTTTGACCTTGCAATTCCCGGTGAAATCAACTGTCACAATGCTCTTGTTGCCGTTGCAATTGCCGAAGGTCTCGGCATCAGTGACGAAGGCATTGCAAAGGGACTTGAGGAGGTATTTGTCAAGGGCAGATGTGAAATTGTCAAAGCTCACGACGATATAACCGTTATCATTGACTATGCTCACAACGGTGTAAGCCTTAAAAGCATCATCGAAACTGCAAAAAGCTATGAGCATAACCGCATCATAACTCTTTTCGGCTCCGTCGGCGGACGTACAGAATGCCGCAGAGAAGAGCTTGGCAGAGTGTCGGGCGCAATGAGTGATATTTCAGTTATCACAAGTGACGACCCTAACTTTGAGGACCCCGAAAAAATCTGCCGTGAAATTGCAGATTTCTGTAAACAGGAGGGCGGAGAATATATCATCGTTCCCGACAGAGCCGAAGCAATCGATCAGGCTGTAAAAATGGCTCAGGCGGGGGATATCATCATTCTTGCGGGCAAGGGTCACGAAAGCTATATGAAAATCAACGGAGAGAATGTCCCCTTCAACGAAAAGGAAGAGGTTCTCAGAGCATTCAGAAATAAAGCGCTTGAAGAAAGGAAGTAAGACTGAGATGTATAATTTCGGAATTGAAACTGATATGAATAAATTTGACGCTTTCCTTTGTGAAAACGGCGGTCAGTACATTCAGAGCTCCCGCTGGGAAAAAGTCAAAACTACCTGGAAGTGCAGATATTTCTGCGGATATGAGGAGGATAAAATTGTTCTTGCGGCTCTTGTTATGGAGCGCTCCCTTCCTCTTGCGGGAAAAATCTGGTATGCATCAGGCGGTGCAGTCTGTGATTATGACAATACCGCTCTTCTTGAGCAGTTCACAGCCTTTATCCGTCAGCAGATCAAGGAAAACGGCGTAACCTGCTTTATCACAGACCCTCCCGTTTCTCTTCGTATCAACTCTCAGCCTCAGGAAAAGGGAGAAAGAATTCATAAAACTCTCTGTGACCTCGGCTACTCTCTCAACTATTCCCTTGAAAATTATACCTACAAGCAGCCCGTTCAGCTTTTCATCAATCTTAAGGATGAAAACGGAGCCGGCCTTTCAGCAGATAAAATTCTGAAAAAGTGTGACAAGGGTGTCAGATACAGCATCAGAATCGGTGAGCAGAGAGGTCTTGTTGCCGAAAGCTATACAATTGAGGACATCGAAAAGAATCCCCAGATTATGGAAGACTTTATGGCTGTTATGCGTGACACAAGTGAAAGAGACAACTTTGTTGAAAGAAACGGAGATTACTGCGCAAAGCTTCTCAGAGAATTCCGTGGCTGCAGTGACCTTAAGCTTGTTTATTACGATAAGGAGCTTGACAAAAAGCTTCAGGCTCAGCGACTCGAAAATAAGGAAAAGGCTCTTAAAGAGCTTGAAGGCGCACACGAGAAGAAGGTACGTCAGCTCAACGAAACCATTTCAAGCGTAGACAAGCAGACAGAGCATTTTGAAAAAAGAATTGCTGAGGCTGAGGAATTCACCTCAGACAGCAGAATCTGCGTTGCAGGCGGACTTTCAATCTATTATGCAGGTATGGGCAGCTGTCTTTTCGGCGGCACCCGTAATGTTATCAGAAACAACACCCGCTCAAGCCATTATCTGAACTATCTGCGCCTTTGTGAAAGCGTGAACAGAGGCTGCAGTATTCATGACCTTGGATATGTCATTGTAAAAACTCCCATTCTTAATCCCGACGGCTCTCTCGGTGAGCTTGAACCTCAGGATAATTTCAAGGGAATTTACGATTTCAAAAAGAGCTTCTCAGCCGATTACCACGAATTTATCGGTGAATACATTCTTGTGGGCAACAAGCTTAAGTATTATTTCTATTCAAAGCTTATGCCCAAGGCAAAGAAGCTGAAAATCAGCCTTATCAAGCTTCTCAGAAAATAATAACAAAGCCGACTCAACACCCGAGTCGGCTCTTTTTTATTGAAAAATTTCCGAAATTACCTTTTCCGTGTATCCGTTCAGCCCCTCAAAATCCATTGCCGTACGGTATTCTCCTTCAAGCTCATCGTGAACGGACTTTGCCTTTTTCAGCATTGACATGCTTTCCCCGATGAGACACTGACTCATTTTTTCCGTCCATCTGACCTGTCCCGAAACATTCAGATGCCCTTCACGGTAAAATCTTTCACAGTGAATTGTTCTGCTGAAATCAAGGCAGATATTGTGCTCCTTCTTCGCGGTGACAAAGGCAAGCCTCAGCTCAGGAATTATCAGATGCTCACATTCCTTCTTCGGCTTAAGAGGGCACTGACAGAAAATAACATCATATCCCTTGCTGAGCATAATTTCTCCGATTTTGCTGCAAAGCCTTGCCGAAACAACGCCGAATTCATCTCTTATGCCGATGACCCTGTCAGCCAGTGCTCTGAAGGTGCTGTCAAAAAACACCTCTCCCCCGGGAGTGATTCCGCTGACAAAGCGTCTGATGCTTTTGCCGGGAAGCTTTCCTTTTTTTCCTGCAGCCTCTTTTGAAACAAGGCGCAGCGCATAACCGGAGATTTTTTCTTCCTTGATAAAATCATTAAGCTGCCGTCTGCCATCCTCCTTGAGCGAGCCTGCCGCTGACAGATATCTTGTGCTGCGGCGGTGATAAATTGAATTTTCCACCGTCAGTCTGCGGATTTTTTCTGCCCTCTGCCGAAGAATTTTCCCGTCCCAGAAATCACCTGTGTTTATTATGTTTTCAACAACACCCGGGAACTTCGGCTCAACAACGTGAGGGGAGGTACCGTCAACAAGACAGACGCCCTTTTCTTCAATCAGAATTCCGTCAAGACTTTCAGGATCAGAGGAGCAATAAATATACTGCACCTGAAACCCCCTCTTTTCTCCCTCTTGTGCAGCTCTCTTCATAAATGTTGATTTGCCCGTGCCGGCTCCGCCCTTGATTATATAAGCTCTTACATCCTGATAAGGATTATACAGCTCATCAAAAAGGGAATAAAATCCCTCGGGTGAATTCGCTCCCATAAAATAACTTATCTTCTCCGACAAAACAATTCCTCCCTTGCTTTTTAATAACAGTTTATTCGCAAGAGGTTTTTTTGTCACACTTTTATTATCTTAATATTGATTTTTAACTGCTTTATGTTGTATTATAGATTTATATCATTAAAAGAGGTGTAAAATATGATTAATGAAAGCATCAAAAAATTGATTTCCTACGCTCTTGACTGCGGTCTTATTGAAAACGAGGATGTCAATTTCACAATCAACCGCATTCTTGAAATCATGCATATGGATGAATACAAGGCACCCGAAGCTGACTGTGAATGGGAAAGCCTTGAAGAGATTCTCTCAGTCTTCCTTGACGAAGCAGTAAAGAAGGGTCTTATCGAGGACACCGTCACACAAAGAGACCTTTTCGACACAAAGATTATGTCCGCTCTTATGCCCAGACCCAGTGAGGTAATTTCAAACTTCGATGCCCTTTATGAAGTTTCACCCGAAATGGCAACGGATTATTATTACAAGCTCAGCTGTGATTCAGATTACATAAGACGCTACCGTATTGCAAGAGACATCAAATGGATCACACCCACCGAATACGGTGATATTGACATCACAATCAACCTTGCAAAGCCCGAAAAGGATCCCAAGGCAATTGAGGATGAAAGAAACGCACCCAAAAGCTCATATCCCAAATGTATGCTCTGTGTTGAAAACGAAGGCTATGCAGGAAGACTCAATCATCCCGCACGTCAGACACACAGAATCATCCCCATTGAAATTGACGGAGAAGCCTGGGGATTCCAGTATTCACCCTATGTTTATTATAATGAGCATTGCATTGTGTTCAATTCCGAGCACACACCCATGAAAATTGATGAAAAGGCTTTCAAGAAGCTTTTTGACTTTGTCAAGCTTTTCCCCCATTATTTTGTGGGCTCAAATGCTGACCTTCCCATCGTCGGCGGTTCAATTCTTGCTCACGAGCATTTCCAGGGCGGTAATTATGAATTCGCAATGGCAAAGGCTCCCATAGAAAAGTATTTCACCTTCGAGGGCTTTGAGGACCTTGAGGTCGGTATTGTAAAATGGCCCATGTCCGTCATCAGAGTAAGAGGCGAAAGCACCGAAAAAATTGTTGCTCTTGCAGGCAAAATTCTTGAGCTGTGGAGAGGCTACACCGACGCCGATGCTTACATCTTTGCTAACACCGACAACACTCCCCACAACACAATCACCCCCATTGCAAGAAAGAAGGGTGACAAGTTCGAAATGGACCTTGTTC
Source organism: Acutalibacteraceae bacterium (assembly GCA_045659065.1). Lineage (GTDB taxonomy): Bacteria > Bacillota > Clostridia > Oscillospirales > Acutalibacteraceae > UBA6857. Next base: position 28 of record JAZOWF010000037.1, on the reverse strand, counting down.
TCAGAAACAACATCAGAACCGAGGAGCA
>JAZOWF010000036.1:0-43115 GCA_045659065.1 Acutalibacteraceae bacterium | reverse complement strand
AATCAATCTTATGGGCGGTGTGGGCAGTGCAGTAGGTATGGTTGCAGGTACAATAGGTATTGCGCTCTGCACACTTATTGCAGGCTATAGCAAGGCTGAAATCACAGCAGACGAAACCGTTTCCTTCCCCTACGTTTTCATTGTAGGCTCACTCGTTATGATAATTGGTATGCTCGCTCTTCTCTTCTTCGTTAAGGAGGAGGACACCAGCATCAGACTCAAGGGCGAAATGAATCAGTATACCGACAGCAAGGCCCTCAAGAAGGCTCAGAAGGAGGAGGCAAAGAAAAAGAAGGCAGAGCTTAAGGCTATCAAGCTTTCAAAGGCAGAAAGAAAAAGTCTTATCTTTATGCTGGGCACTCTTTTCTTCCTTTTCTGTGCATCCAACGCTATCACAACCTTCTTCTCACTTTTCGCTCAGGAAATTCTTCACATGGCAACAGCTCAGGCAACAATCATTATGGCAATCTTTGCCGTCTGCTCAGCTGCAGCCGCAATTCCTGCAGGTAAAATGGGCAGAAAGCTCGGCAGAAAAAAGACAATTGCCGCAGGTCTTTCAGTGTTCATTGCAGCATTCCTTGTTTTCTTCCTTGTGTTCAGCATTATGGTCACAAGCAACGGCCTTTCAGTTTCAAAATACGTTCAGGCAAACAAGGTTTATGCAAACATTGACACAACAATCAACACCGTAAACACAGAGCTTAAGGAAGCTCACAATGCTGCTGTTGAAGCCGGCACAGCTTCAGGTGATTATGAAGCTCTTTCAATTGACGGCTATATTGCTTACCTTTCAGATATGACAGAAGGCAGTGACTATGAAAAGGTTACAGCCGCACTCTCAGAAACAAGCGGCGGTGAATTCACTCTTGATAATCTTATTTCCTCAAGCAACAATATTCTCGGCAAAGAGGTTGCTGACGGAGATTATTCAGCTGCTCTGACAAACATCAGAGATTCTGTTGACGGAATTGTAAAGATTCTCAAGATTCTCATTTATCCCGTTCTTATTCTTGCAGGCTTTGCAAATATGTTCATTACCGTTAACACCCTTCCTCTTGTTCTTGAAATCGGCGGTATTGATAAGGTTGGTACCTTCACAGGCTACTACTACACAGCTACCTTCTCAGCCCAGATTGCATCTCCCATTGTTTACGGCGGTGTTGCAATGATAACGGGAACATATATGTCCCTGTTCTATTACAGCCCCATTGCCTTCCTGATCTGCTTCGGTCTGCTGATGTTCGTCAAGCACGGTGAAGCTATCCCTCAGGATATGATTGACAAAATCGAAGAGGAAAACGCTGACTGATAAAAGTTAATCAAACATAAAAAGGATGAAGCGGTATCGCTTCATCCTTTTGTTAATAACAGACAAGAAAAAATTTCCTGTTTTTTTTGTTTTTTGTTTGAATTTTTTATTGACAAATTTTTTCTGAGGTGGTAAAATTATGGCAGTTAGTCTTGACTAACAAACTATAAAAAATAAAGAGGTCAGCCTATGAATTTACTTTCAGCTCAGGAAGGAACTGAATATATTATCAGAGAAATCTGCACAGATGATGAAGACCTGAATGCTTTTCTTTTTTCCTTGGGTTGCTATGGCGGAGAGCCCATCACCCTCATCAAAAAGCTCAAGGGCGGCTGCATTGTCTCAATAAAAGACGGCAGATATAATATTGATAATATGCTGGCTCAGTCCATTGCAATTTAAAACATAAACAGTCGGAATGAAGCCGTGTTTTCATTCTGACATTATTTAAGACAGAGAGTTAGTCTTGTTTAACTCAGGAGGTACCTTAATGAAAATTGCTTTAACGGGCAACCCAAACAGCGGAAAAACAACAATGTTCAATGCCCTCACCGGTAAAAACGAAAAAGTTGGCAACTGGGCAGGTGTTACCGTTGATAAAAAAGAACACCCGATTAAAAAAATCTATTGGCAGGGCAATGACGAGCTCATTGCCGTTGACCTTCCGGGAGCTTATTCCATGTCTCCCTTCACCTCAGAGGAAAGTGTTGCAAAGGAATTTATCTGCAACGAAAATCCTGATATTATCCTTAACATTGTTGACGCAACAAATTTAAGCAGAAGCCTTTTTTTCACAACACAGCTGCTTGAACTGAACATCCCCGTTATTGTTGCTCTCAACAAATCAGACATCAACAGAAAAAAAGAAACCGACATCGATGCAAGGGCTCTTTCCCAAAAGCTGAACTGTCCCGTCATTGAAACTGTTTCAACCTCTGCTGAGGGTATCAAAGAAATCATCACAACTGCATACACCCTTAAGGGCAAGCATCAGATTGCTCCTTATGTTCAGGGTGACATTGATCTTGAAAACAAGGCGGCTGTTCTTGAAGCAGATAAAAAGCGTTTTGATTTTGTCAACGAGGTTGTATCCGGAGTTGAAAAAAGAAAAATTTTCACAAAAGACAGAAACTCCCAGGACAAGCTTGACGCTCTTATCACAAACCGCTGGCTCGGTATTCCGATTTTCGCCGCTGTTATGTTCAGTGTTTTCTGGATTTCACAGGCAGGACCCGGTGCCTGGCTGGCAGATTGGCTGACAGCACTTCTTGAAGCCTTTCAGGAAAAAATTGCTGTTGCTTTTGAAGGTGCAACGCCCATTGTTTCCGCTTTGCTTGTTGACGGTGTAATCGGTGGTGCAATTGCGGTTATCGGCTTCCTTCCTCTTGTTATGATTATGTATTTTCTCATTGCTCTGCTTGAGGACTGCGGTTATATGGCACGAGTTTCCGTTGTTCTTGACCCGATTTTCAAAAAGGTCGGTCTTTCGGGAAAATCTGTCATTCCCTTTGTTATCGGCACAGGCTGTGCCATCCCCGGTGTTATGGCCTGCCGCACAATCCGCAACGAGCGTGAAAGACGTGCCACTGCAATGCTTTCACCTTTTATGCCCTGCGGTGCAAAGCTGCCTGTCATTGCTCTTTTTGCGGGAGCTTTCTTTGAGGATGCATCCTGGGTGGGTCCCCTTATGTATTTTGCGGGTATTTTCATCATTTTTGTCAGTGCCCTGATTATCAACAAAATCACCGGCTACAATGCAAAAAAATCCTATTTTATCATTGAGCTGCCCGAATACAAGGCTCCCTCTCTTATCAGAGCCTTCAAATCAATGTGCAGCAGAGGCTGGTCATATATTGTCAAGGCGGCAACAATTATTCTTCTGTGTAACACAGCAGTTCAGGTTATGCAGTCCTTCACCTGGAGTCTGAAGGAAGCCGAAACTGCTGACAGCTCAATTCTTGCTTCAATTGCAGGTCCCTTTGCTTACATTCTTGTTCCCGTTGTAGGCGTTCTTTCCTGGCAGTTTGCCGCTGCGGCAATAACAGGCTTTATTGCAAAAGAAAATGTTGTGGGAACTCTTGCAGTCTGCTTTGCAGGACTCGAAAATCTCATCGACAGCGAAGAGCTTCAGCTTATGGAGGGCGCAGGAGCTGAGGTTGCATCTGCCTTTGCAATCACAAAATCCGCCGCTCTGGCATATCTTATGTTCAATCTCTTCACTCCGCCCTGCTTTGCGGCAATGGGCGCCATGAAAAGTGAAATGAACAGCGGAAGGTGGCTTGCAGGCGCAATTGCCTATCAGTTTGCAACAGGCTTTGTAATCAGCTTTTTCGTTTATCAGCTCGGTACTCTTATCACAACGGGAAAAACGGGTGAGGCCTTCCTTCCCGGACTTGCCGCGGTGCTGGTGATTGCAGGAATAATTTCCGTTTTGTGCATCCGCTCCGGCAAAAAAACAAAAGCAGAGGGTCAAAAGAGCACATTTGAAATAAGGTGATTATATGGAAGATATTTTTGTAATTCTGATTGTATTTATTGTTGTTCTTGTTGCAGCAGCATATGTTTACAAAAGTAAGAAAAAAGGACAGCGCTGCATCGGCTGCAACTGCAGCAGCTGTAACAGCACAACAGGCTGTGCCGGCTGCAAGGAGCATTTTTAACTAAAGTAAAAAGAGGTGTGAATTTAAAAATCACACCTCTTTTTTTCAGAAAAAATTTGAAATTACAATTCCCAGAGCAATACCTCCGAGAAGAGACAAAACCGTTCTGAGAATCTGTGTTCTTTTGTTTCCGATAATTTTTGTGGGAGGTGCCTTGTCGGTACATCCGGCAATCATTCCCGCTCTTTCTCTGATTTTTCCTTCGCTGAGAAAGGAATATTCGGGCTTGACAAAAAACAGTATTCTTTCAAAATAATCACACTCGGTTTCACTGACCTCAACCACTTGTCTGTTTACACCTTTTATCATAAAATTTCCTCCGATAAACTTTCTTCTTGTTTAGTGTTGATTAAATTTGAAATTTTATGCCTTGAAATTAATTGTAAAAAATGATATTGTTGTAATTATAAAACTTGTCAGGTGATTACAATGATAAATTACTCAAAGGAGCTGGACAAGCTCATTGAAAAGCTGAAGAAGGACTCTGTCAGACCGACCCTGCTTCTTCATGCCTGCTGTGCTCCCTGCAGCAGCTACTGCCTTGAATATCTGTCGGAATTTTTTGATATTACCGTGTTTTTTTATAATCCGAACATTTATCCCGAAAAGGAATACGAAAAGCGTGTTGATGAAATTGAAAAATTTATTTCCGAAAAGGAATTTTCTTCACCCGTAAAGCTCATCAAGGGTGATTTCATTCCTACTGATTTTTACACCTTTGTAAAAGGCTATGAAAAATGCTCCGAAGGCGGTGAAAGATGCTTCCGCTGCTATGAGCTTCGTTTAAGAGAAACGGCAAAAAAAGCAAAAGAAGGAGGATTTGATTATTTCACAACAACTCTGACAATCAGCCCCCTTAAAAATGCTCAGGTCATCAATGAAATCGGTCAGTCTCTTGAAAAAGAATATGGAGTAAAGCATCTCCCCTCAGATTTCAAAAAGAAAAACGGATATAAAAGATCAACGGAGCTTTCCCGTGAATATAATTTATACCGTCAGAATTACTGCGGCTGTGTTTTTTCGGTCAATGAATAAAAGCCTTCCTCCTTGCTCATACTTTTTTTGTAAAAGTATAATCAAGGAGGTTTTCTTTATGGAAAACGACACAATAAAGCTTCTGAGAGAATGTGACTCGGGAGCAAAAACCGCAATCAACTGCATCAAAAATGTTCTTGACAATGTCAACAACACTGAGCTTCTCACTATTTTGACAAAAAGCATAAAAACACATGAGGACCTTCAAATAAAAATCGGTGAACAGCTCACTCAGGCAGATGAAGAAACAAAGGATCCGGGAAAAATGACAAGAATGATGTCAAAGATGGGTACAAACATGCGTCTGATGAAAAATCCCGATGACAAAACAGTTGCAGAAATTGTTCTCGACGGCTGCGGTATGGGAATCAAAAGTCTCTGCTCATATATCAATGAATATTCCTCAGCCGACGAAAAGGCCCTTTCTCTTGCTAAAAAGCTTGTCAAAGAAGAGGAAAGGCTTATTGATGAGCTTAAAACATTTTTATAAAAAAGAGGGATTCCGGAAATCCCTCTTTTTCCGTGCATTACAAAATTTTCTCATTAATGTTATTTTCTTGACTTAATCAACCCATAGTGATAAAATTAAAGACATAAAAGATTAAGGAGAAAACATTATGAAAAAAGCAGTTAACAAAAATCCTCTGTGGCAGACCACGCCTACAGAAAGAAAAAGCTATTATTCATACTTTTTCGGTCAGAATATGATTTACTGTATGGTATCAAGCTTTCTTCCCACCTTTGTTGCCTTTATGATTGATCCTCTGACTTGTTCTCTGGTTATGGGTATAGTCAAGGTCTGGGATGCAGTGAACGATGCCATTTTCGGTGTCATTTTTGACAAAATCAAGTTCAAAAGCGGAAAGAAGTATATTCCCTGGCTTAAAGCCGCATGTATTATCACTCCTCTGTCAACAATTGCACTTTTCTTCATTCCTACTGATTCAAAGGAATCTGTTCAGGTTCTCTGGTTTGCACTTGCTTATATCATCTGGGACACAGCATACACTCTTTGTGACGTTCCCGCCTTCGGTCTTGTGACAGCAATGTCAAACAATATTGAAGAAAGAAACTCCATTCTCTCAGTCAAGGGCCTGACAGCAGGTATCGGTGTTGCTCTTACCTCTGTTATTGTTCCCGCTCTTGTAAGTGAAGATGTGGGCATTTCTTACGGTGTTTCAAGTGTTATCATTGCCGTTGTTGCTCTTGCCACCATGGCTCCTCTTATTTTTATCGGCAAGGAAAGACATCAGTCCACCGATGAAGAGCAGTTCACCGTCAGAAGAATGCTCAAATATGTTGTCAGCAACAAATATCTTCTTATTTTCTACATCGGTTATATTTTCTATTCAGGTGCTCAGACATATAACTCAATGCATCAGATTTTTGCATATTACATTTACAAGAATTCTCTTGCTTCTCTTATCACAGGCACAGTTGCCGCAGCTCCTCAGCTTATTATGGCAATTCTTGTTCCCAAGATTATCAGAAAATATGACAAAGCACTTGTTTTTAAAATTTCCGCAATTGCCGCATTTGTTCTTTCTTTCTTCATTCTTCCCACAAGAAACAGCTTCCTTCTGTTCACAATCACATATATGCTCCGTTCAATTCCTCTTGCAGTTGTGGGTATTCTTTCCTTCACCTTTACTCCCGACTGTGCTGAATACGGTCAGTTCAAAACAGGAATCGAAGCAAAGGGTATTTCATTTGCAATCCAGACCTTTGCAGTTAAGCTTGCAGCTGCAATTTCAGGCTCAGCCTGGCTTGCAATTGTCGGCCTTTACGGCTTCAAATCCTTTGACAATGCCAGCGATTTTGCAGCTCTTGAAAAAATCAATGCAATTGCCCAGCAGCCCGCTTCAGCCTTTGACGGAATCTGGTTTGCATATAACGTTGTGCCCATCTTCGGCCTTGCAGTTGCCTGCATTATCTGGCATTTCTACCGTCTTAACGACAAGGATGTTCAGCTTATGGCTGACTGCAACAGCGGAAAAATTACTCATCAGGAAGCAGAGGCTCTTCTTTCAAAAAAATATTGATTCAACCATAAAATTAAAAAGGAGATGTAAGACTACATCTCCTTTTTTTATTTTGCGCTTTTACAGTATTCCTTCATACAGCAGATGTCACATTTCGGCTTTCTTGCAACACATACCGCTCTGCCGTGAAGAACACATCTGTGACAAAAATCATTACTTTTTGAGGGGTCAATAATGCTTTTGATTTCAAGCTCAACCTTTTTGGGATCCTTTGTACTGACAAAGCCCAGAAGGTTTGTGATTCTGATAAGATGAGTATCTGCAACAATTGCCGGCTGCTTATAAATATCTCCCATTATCAGATTTGCTGTTTTTCTTCCAACACCGGGAAGAGAGGTAAGCTTTTCAATTGTATCAGGCACAACTCCGCCAAAATCGTCTCTTATTTTTATTGCAAGCTCCTTGATGTTCTGTGCCTTTGTTTTATAAAAGCCGCAGGAATAAACAAGTCTTTCAATGTCCTTTACATCTGCATTGCAGTAATCCTCAAGAGTGGGATATTTTTCAAAAAGGGCAGGTGTAACAAGATTAACTCTTTCATCGGTGCACTGTGCGGAAAGCCTTGTTGCAATAAGAAGCTCAAGAGGGTTTGAAGCAACAAGAGAGCAAAGAGCATCCGGATATTCTTTTTCAAGAGCCTCCACACAAAGCTGCATACGTTTTTTCTCTGTCATTTTTTAATTCTCCTTAATATTTCTTCTCCAGTGAAAAAGATACTGTTGGGCAATTCCTTCCACATTTTTTGTGCACTCGGGCAAGCCATCGGGATAAAGCTCCTGCATAATTCTTTTCACCCATACATCAACGGGAAAAGCCTCAATTCTGCCGAAGCCGTAAAGAAGAGTACACTCAGCAACCTTTGCGCCTACACCCTTGATTTTCATAAGTTCCTGACGTGCCTGCTCGATTGGCATATTATAAATATCATTAAGTGAAATTTCTTCACTATTTAACTTTTGTATCGCATCAATTATATACTTGTTTCTGAAGCCTGCTCTCAAGGGTGCAAGATCCTCTGCGGTTATGTCTCTGAGAGCCCTATAATCAGGAAAAGAAAAATTATCCTCATCAATTTTTTCACCGAAGCCTTCACAGAATCTTCCGATGATTCCGCTTATTCTCGGTATGTTGTTATTCTGTGAAATAATAAAGGAGCACAGAGCCTCCCAAGGATCCTGGCGGAGAATTCTTATTCCGTAATATTCCTCACAGGCCTTTTTTAAATATTCATCATCCTCAAGACCCTGACAGATTTTTTCATAATCTCTTTCAAAATCAAAATAATCCTTCCAGATGCCTTCAAAATCCTCTTCAGTGGTATTTTTGAAGATTATTTCATTACCCCTTTGAAAAATTTTTACTTTTTTTCCTCTGACAACTCCTTCAAAACCGCCATCATCTGTTTTCTTCCATCTGAATGCCTGTCCGCAAAACAGAGATAATTCAAGGCTGAAGCACTTTATATCAGTTAAAACAATATCATTTTCTCTTTTTTCGTATTTCATAGTATTTTATCCTTTTTTTCTTAAAAAAGCCTCAGAAGGCTTTTTACGTCAATTTTAAGAGGGTATTTAATCAAAACCACTTGCAACTTTTTCTATCATATGTTATACTAACCTAGTATAGTATAGTTGACTCATAGTGCCTTGTTATATTTTATATATAATATATTATATACTTAATGCAATTAAATCAAGTGAAAATAAAAAAATAATGATTAAAAAAATAAGGAGATGAAAATATGGATTCTTTTGAGGATATCTGGGCCCTTACGCTTGAAACTCTTAAAACTCAGACCACAGAAGTTGCTTACAATGTCTGGTTTGCCCCTCTTAAATATGTACAGTACGAAAACGACACCGTTTATCTTTCAACAGACAGCAATTTTAAAATTGATTTTCTTAATAAAAAGTTCCACCCGATGATCAGGGAAACTCTTTGCAATATCCTCGGCTTTGAAATTGAAGTCAAGTTTGTTCTTACAGGAACCTTCCTTGAGAAAAAAGAAGCAGAAGAAAATGAAGCCGAAGAAACCCAGTCCAAGTATGAGTACACCTTTGATAACTTCATCACAGGCTCAAGCAACCGTTTTGCTCATGCTGCTGCACTCAATGTTGCAAAGCATCCGGGAGTTAACCACAATCCTCTTTTCATTTACGGACCCTCAGGTCTGGGCAAAACACATCTTCTTCTTGCTATCTACAATCAGCTGGGTAAAAATTTCCCCGACAAAAATATCATCTACACAAGCGGCGAGCACTTTATGAACGAGCTTATTTATTACATCAATAAGCAGAACACCCGTGATTTTCACGATAAGTACAGACAGTGTGATGTTCTTCTTGTTGACGATATTCATTTTATTTCAAGAGGAGACACAACTCAGGAGGAATTCTTCCATACCTTCAACGCTCTTAAAAACAGCGGCAAACAGATTGTATTTTCTTCAGACCGTCCTCCTAAGGATATGCGTACCTTAGAAGACAGACTCCGTACAAGATTTGAAAGCGGTCTTATTGTTGACATCAAGCCCCCCGTGTTTGAAACAAGAGTTGCAATTATCAAAAGAAAATGCAGAGACCTTGATTTTGATATCAGTGACAATGTTGCACAATACATTGCGGGCAAAATTGAAAAAAACATCAGACAGATTGAAGGTGTTGTCAATAAGCTTAAGGCTTTTCACGATATTGAAGGAACAGAGCCTTCTCTTACCGCAGCAAAAAAAGCAATCAGTGATTTAGTCAGTGAAAACAACAATGACATCACAATCTCAAAGATACTTGATGAGGTTTCAAGAGCAATGAGTGTTTCTGTTGAAGATATCTGTTCAGAAAAGAGAAATTCAAATATTGTTCTTGCAAGACGTATTGCAATTTATGTTGCAAGTAACACCACCGGCAAAAATCGTTCTCAGATCGGTGATGAAATCGGAAAAATGCATCATTCCTCAATTATTTATCACCTTAATGAAATTGAGAAAAAATTCAAACAGGATGACCGCCTGAAGGCTCTTGTTGACGATATTATCAAAAACGTCAAGGAAGAATAATTTTCCGCAGAGTTTTCCTTATTTTTTCCACATTTTTTCCACATTCCGCACGAGGAAAAAGTTTTTGATTTTTATCAGCATTTTACAAACACGGTTTTCAACAGTAAAAATTTACTGTAATCACTGTAAAATAAAGGAAAATCTGAGTTATTCACATTTTCCACGCTACTACTATTACTACTAAAATTTATATTTTATATTTTGGATTTTTTTGAAAAAGGAGTCAGATTATGAAAATTATTTGTGACAGCGCAGATTTCGGAAAAGCCTGTATGAATGTTCAGAGAACAGTTTCAGGCAAGTCCACAATTCCTGCTCTTGAAGGCATTCTTATTGAAGCAGAAAACGGTACAGTCCGTCTTTCAGGCTATGACCTTGAGGTCGGTTCAAAGATTGTTATTGATGCTGAGGTATTTTCAGAGGGCAGAATTGTTCTTGCCGCAAAAAATCTTTGCGATATCATCAGACTTGTTCCCGATGAAAAGGTATCAATTGAATGTGATGACAGAAATATCTGTAAAATCAAAAGCGGCGAAGCTGAATATTCTCTCATCGGTACATCTGCTGACGAATATCCCGAGCTTCCCACTCTTACAAAGTTCTCACCCGTTTCAGTTAACATCAGTCTTCTCAAGGATATGATCAAGAAAACTATTTTCTCAGTTTCCGTTGGCGAAAGAAATCCTGTTCATACCGGTGTCAAGTTTGAAATCGGTGACGGTCTTTTTGTTCTTGTTGCCGTTGACGGTGCAAGACTTGCAATAAGAAAGGAATACATAAATTATCAGCTTGAAGAAAAAGAAAAGCTTGAATTTGTTGTACCCTCAAAGACTCTTAACGAAATTTCAAAGCTTAATGCTGAAGAGGATGCAGAAATTGAAATTCTTGTCGGTGAAAGACACATCATCTTCAAATATGAAAATTATGAAATCATCTCAAGACTCCTTGAGGGTAATTTCATTAATTATAAAGCTGCCATCCCTCTTACAAGTACAACTCAGATAAAGGTAAATACAAGAAGCCTTATTGAATGTATCGAAAGAACATCTCTTATTATCACAGATAAATCAAGCCCTGTCAGATGTTCAGTTGAAAACAGCATTATGAGATTCTCTTCAGTTACAGCAATCGGTACTGCATCAGATAAGATTGCCGCTGAAATTGAAGGCAGCAATATCGAAATCGGCTTTAATAACAGATTTGTCCTTGATGCTCTTAAGGCTTGTGATGTTGAAGAAATCAGAATTGAAATGGGAAGCGCTAATCAGCCCATCATCTTCAAGCCCCTTGAAGGTGAAAGCTTCTTCTTCCTTGTTCTTCCCGTCAGAATCTAAAAATATTTGTGAGTGGTATTTATGAAAATAAAAGTTAAGGTTGCAAAAAAAGAAGAAAGAAATGTCAGCATAACAACGGAATTTATCCGTCTTGATGCTGCAGTAAAGCTTTCAAATGAAGTTTCAACGGGCGGTCAGGCAAAAATGATAATTCAGGATGAGCTTGTCAAGGTAAACAATGAGGTGTGCACCTCAAGAGGAAAAAAGCTTTATCCCGGAGACTCCTTTGAGTTTGACAGAGTTATTTATAAGATAACAAACTGATTAAAAAATTTCAGCTTACACGGTGAAACAGTATGAATGTCAATCATATCGAGGTTAAAAACTTCAGAAATATTCAGACAACTGCCATTGATCCCTGTGAGGGCGTCAATATAATTTACGGTGAAAATGCTCAGGGAAAAACAAATCTTCTTGAAAGCATATGGCTTTTTACAGGCTGCAGATCCTTCAGAAGCTCAAAGGATAATGAGCTGATAAATTTTAACAGCACCAAATCAACTCTTTATATGGATTTTTTTGCCCAGGACAGAAATCAGAATGCAATTCTTGAAATCGGTGAGGGAAGAAAATTCATTCTTAACGGAGTCAAAATGAAAAGCTCAAGTCAGATTATGGGTAATTTTCTTGCTGTTATATTTTCACCGGTTCATCTTTCACTTGTCAAAGACGGGCCTTATGAAAGAAGAAGATTTCTTGATATTGCAATAAGTCAGCTTAAGCCCAAATATGCAGTTACTCTTTCTCAGTATAACAAGGCTGTTGCTCAGAGAAATAATCTTCTTAAGGATGTTCAGTTTCATTCTGAGCTTTATGACACACTTGAGGTCTGGGAGGATCAGATTGCTGTTTTTGCTTCTGAAATTATAAGACAGAGAATCGGTTATATTAACAAGCTAAAAAATTATACCGATGAAATTTACAGCGGTCTTTCTTCGGGAAGAGAAAAGCTCGATGTTTCTTATGATCAGCAGACAATGGTTGTGGGTGAAACAAGGCAGGAGCTTTATGAAAATATGAAAAATCATCTTGCAGCGTCAAGAAAAAATGATATTATAACGGGATTTACCTCAGTAGGTCCTCACAGAGATGATCTGTCAATCAAAATTGACGGTCTTCCTGCAAGAAATTTCGGCTCTCAGGGTCAGCAGCGCTCAGCGGCTCTTTCACTTAAATTGGGAGAAGCAGCAGTTATCAGAAATTTTTCAGGTCAGCAACCTGTTGCCCTTCTTGATGATGTTATGAGTGAGCTTGATTCGGGCAGACAAAATTATATTCTTAATCACATAAAGGACTGGCAGGTATTCATAACCTGCTGTGATCCGGGAACGGTTAAAAATCTTAAATACGGCAAAAAGTTTGAAATGAAAAACGGAAGCTGTAAGGGCTATTAAAGAGGTAATTTTATGTATCTTCATCTTGGACAGAATACGGTAATCAATCTTAATGAAATTGTCGGTATTTTTGATCTTGATAACACAACGGTTTCAAAAAACACAAGAAATTATCTTTCCGTTGCCGAAAAAAATAAGAATGTAAAGGTTGTTTCTTCAGAGCTTCCCAAATCATTTATAGTGTGCTCTGATAAAACAGCAAAAAATACAGTTTATCTTTCACAGATATCAACAACCACTCTTTACAAAAGAACAAAAGAGAAATATTAATGAAACGGAGGTATTAGCCATGAGTGAAATGGAAATCACGGCTACTGCTGAAAATCAGGAAATTACAGAAAATAATGTAATTGAAACAATGAACACTGTTGTTACCGAGGATTACAACGCTGATGCCATTCAGGTTCTTGAGGGTCTTGAGGCTGTAAGAAAGCGTCCCGGTATGTATATTGGTTCAACAGGTCCCAGAGGTCTCCATCACCTTGTTTATGAAATTGTGGACAACTCAATTGACGAAGCTCTTGCAGGCTACTGTACTCACATTGAGGTTGAAATTCTTCCCGGTGATGTAATTACAGTACGTGATAACGGACGTGGTATTCCTGTCGGTATCAACGAGCAGCAGGGTCTTCCCGCAGTTACCGTTGTTCTGACAGTGCTTCATGCAGGCGGTAAGTTCGGCGGAAGCGGTTATAAGGTATCAGGCGGTCTTCACGGTGTTGGTTCCTCTGTTGTTAATGCTCTTTCAGAATGGATGGAGGTTGAGGTTTCTCAGAACGGTCATATCCATCATCAGAGATTTGAAAGAGGTAATATCTGCACAGACCTTACAGTTATCGGTGACACAGATCAGACAGGTACATTTGTAAAGTTCAAGCCCGACGGTCTCATTTTCCAGGAGACAACAGTTTACGATTATGATGTTCTTAAAAATCATCTTCGTGAATCCTCATTCCTTAATGCAGGTCTTGCAATCACACTTACTGACAAGAGAGATCCTGACAATATTGTTGAGGATTATTTCTGTTATGAAGGCGGTATCGGATCATTCGTTGAATATATCGGTGAAAGCTACGGTCTGACTCCCGTACACGACAAGGTTGTTCATTTTTCAACTGTTGACGGAGACAGAAGTGCAGAAATCGCTCTTATGTATAACGACGGATACAAGGAGAGAATTTTCTCTTACGCCAACAACGTTAATACAATTGACGGCGGTACACACGAAACAGGCTTTAAGACTGCTCTTACAAGAGTATTTAACGAATACGGAAAAAAATACGGCTATCTCAAGGATGCTGACACAAAGCTTTCCGGTGAGGACTGCCGTGAAGGTCTTGTTGCTGTTATTTCAGTCAAGCTTACTGAAGCACAGTTTGAAGGACAGACAAAGGGTAAGCTTGGTAACACAGAAATCACAAAGCTTGTTTCAAACACAGTTTATAATAAGCTGACAGATTATTTTGAAGAAAATCCCGCAGTTGCAAAGGCAATTCTTTCAAAGGCACTTGATGCTTCAAGAGCAAGAGAGGCCGCAAGAAGAGCAAGAGAGGCTGCAAGAAGAAAATCTCCTCTTGAAAGCATCTCACTTCCCGGTAAGCTTGCTGACTGCACAGAAAAGGATCCTTCAAAAACAGAAATATATATCGTAGAGGGTGACTCTGCGGGCGGATCTGCAAAGGAAGGCAGAGACAGAACTATTCAGGCTATTCTTCCTCTTTGGGGTAAAATGCTTAACGTTGAAAAGAGCAGACCTGACAAGGTTATTTCAAACGAAAAGCTTCTTCCTGTTGTAACTGCTCTCGGTGCAGGCTTCAATGAGGACTTTGACGTCAACAAGCTTCGTTACCACAAGGTTGTTATTATGGCCGATGCCGACGTCGACGGTGCACATATCAGAACACTTCTTCTCACATTCTTCTTCAGATATATGAGACCTCTTATTGACGGCGGCTTCGTTTATATTGCTCAGCCTCCTCTTTATAAGCTGTCTAAGGGTAAAAAGCACGAATATGCATATTCAGATGAGGAAAGAGACAGAAAGATGGTTGAAATGCCCGGCGCTGATATTCAGAGATATAAGGGTCTTGGTGAAATGGATCCCGAACAGCTTTGGGAGACAACAATGAATCCTGAAAACAGAATTATGCTGCGTGTTACACTTGAGGATGCAATTCAGGCTGACGAAACCTTCTCGATTCTTATGGGTGACAAGGTTGAGCCCAGACGTGAATTCATTGAAAAGAACGCAAAATACGTTCAGAATCTTGATATTTAAGGAATAAAAAAATGTTACCTTACGGAATTGTTTTTACTGAAAATATGTTTTCCTTTTCAGAATCTGTCAAAGTCTATCAAAAAGGATACGGTATATTAAGACCGGTTTCTCTTGTTAAAATATTCAGTGTTCTCTGGATAGTTATGGCAGCAGTCGGAACGGCAATATATTTTTATGAGAAGGATATCGCTTATTTAATTTATTTTTTGGTTTTGACTGTTATTGTAAATATTGTGATGTATTTCAACACGAAGAAATTTTTCATAAAAAATATCTGCAGTGCAAATTTCTCCCCTTATGAAAAGCAGATTGTTCTTTATGATGAATTCTTTGAAATTACAACAGGCTACAGTAAATCCGTTTATTATTATGATGAAATTTATGAAATCAACATAAGCGACAGCCTTATAACAATTATTCTTGATCCCGTCATTCTTCCCCTTTCAATCAGTTCAAGTGAAATCAAAAAAGGTGAATACAGTGTTTTTCTGAATTTTCTTAAAGAAAAGGCAGAAGGCAAAATCAAAAACGGGGGAGGAAGAAGCATATGAAATATTTTTCAGTTTCTTTTTCTCTTGATGATAAAGATTATGCTTATTACAACAAGGCAAGTCTCAGAAAGATTTTTATAACAAGATGTAAAAAAATGATAATACCTATGATTTTCCTTGTTGCTCTGGGCTTTTTTTACGGATCGGTTTCATTCTTTGTTTATTCGTTGATTCTTTATTCTCTCACAGGAATTATCATTCCTCAGTTGACAAACAAAGAGTTTATGAAAAAAAACAAGTCCAATTCAAGATTTCTGCAAAAGGAAACAATTGTTGATTTTTATTCAGATTATCTTGTTGTGAGAAATGAATCCGACAGTAAAACAAAGAGTTATTCTTTAAGACAT
The DNA here is from genome assembly GCA_045659065.1 of Acutalibacteraceae bacterium. Lineage (GTDB taxonomy): Bacteria > Bacillota > Clostridia > Oscillospirales > Acutalibacteraceae > UBA6857. The sequence continues at coordinate 27,113 of JAZOWF010000036.1, read as the reverse complement.
TACGGTTTTGATACTGTTTGTGCCGTTGAAGAAAATGAAGAATATATCAGCTTTCTTTTCAGCACAAATAATTTTCTTATTATTCCGAAACGAGTTCTCAGTGATGAAAATTTTTCAATGATAAAAAATCTCATTGAAAATCTTTTCAGCAATATTTATATCAATCAGAAAAATTAAGCAGGAAAATAATATTGACATCAATAAATAAGATGGTGATAAAATGGAAAACTTAAATTATGAAAATCAAACAATAATAGACGTTGATCTTAACAAGGAAATGAGAAAATCCTTCCTTGATTACTCAATGTCCGTTATCACATCCAGAGCACTTCCCGACGTCAGAGACGGTCTGTGGCCCGATCACCGCCGTATTCTTTATACAATGCATGAAAACGGACTTTATCCTGAAAAGGCATACCGTAAATGTGCTGACACTGTCGGATCTGTTCTCGGTAGCTACCATCCTCACGGTGACGCATCAGTTTATGATGCGATGGTACGTCTTGCACAGAAATTCTCAACAAGATATATCCTTGTTGACGGTCACGGTAACTTCGGTTCAGTTGACGGTGACCCCCCTGCTGCATACCGTTACACTGAAAGTAAGATGAGTAAGCTTTCAATGGAAATGCTTACCGATATTGACAAGGAAACAGTTGATTTTGCTCCTAACTATGATGACCGTCTCAAAGAGCCCACTGTTCTTCCTTCACGCTTTCCCAATCTTCTTGTCAACGGTTCAACAGGTATTGCTGTCGGTATGGCAACAAACATTCCTCCTCACAATCTCGGTGAGGTTATTGACGGTATGTGCTATTATATTGACAATCCCGATGCTGAGCTTGAAGATATTATGCAGTTTATCAAGGGTCCCGACTTCCCCACAGCAGGTATTATTATGGGCAGAAGCGGAATCAGAGCTGCTTATGCAACAGGCCGAGGAAAGATTATTGTAAGAGCAAAAACTGAAATTGTTGAAAGTAAAAACGGCAGATTCCAGATTGTTGTTACAGAGCTTCCCTATCAGGTTAATAAGCGCCGTCTTATTGAAACTATTGCCGATCTTGTTAAGGATAAGAAAATTGAAGGTATTGCGGACATTAATGACTATTCAAACCGTGAAGGTATGAGAATGGTTGTTGATCTTAAAAGAGACGCTAATCCTCAGGTTATTCTCAATCAGCTGTTCTCAAACACACAGCTTCAGATTTCTTACGGTATTATTCTTCTTGCTCTTGTTGACGGTGAGCCGAAGATTCTCAACCTCAAGCAGATTCTTGACAAATACATCAAGCATCAGGAAGAGGTTATTGTCAGAAGAACAAGATATGATCTTCGCAAGGCTCAGGAAAGAGCTCATATTCTTGAAGGTCTCAAAATTGCTCTTGATTTTATTGATGAGGTTATCAAAATTCTCCGTTCATCAAAGGATCAGGCAAGCGGTAAGCAGTCACTTATTGACCGTTTCGGTCTGACAGAAATTCAGGCTGACGCCATAGTCAAAATGAGACTCGGTCAGTTAACAGGTCTTGAAAGAATCAAGATTGAAGAAGAGCTTGCTGCTCTTATGGATAAAATTGCAGAGTACAACGAAATTCTTTCATCTGAAAGCAAGGTTCTTGAAATCATCAAGTCTGAATCAATGGCAATCAGAGATAAGTTTGCCGATGAAAGAAGATCAGAAATCACAGCAATCAGCGGTGAGGTTGATATTGAAGCACTTATTCCCGAAGAGGAATGTGTTTATACTCTCACCACTCTCGGTTATATCAAGCGTCAGCCCGTTGAATCTTATTCAATTCAGAACAGAGGCGGACGCGGTGTCAAGGGTATGACAAGACGTGACGAGGATGTTGCAGAAACAATGTTCACCTGCTCAAGCCACGATTATATTATGTTCTTCACCACAAAGGGTAAGACATACAGACTTAAGGGTTATGAAATTCCCGAAGGCAGCAAGCAGAGCAAGGGTATGAATGTTGTCAATCTTCTTCCTCTTGAGGCTGACGAAAAGATCAGCTCAATGATCCGTGTGCCCGATTTCGGCGGCGAAGAGACAAATTATCTTTGTATGGTTACCAGAAAGGGTATTATCAAGAGAACTGACCTTGAGCAGTATAAAAATATCCGCAAAAACGGTATTATTGCAATCAATCTTGATGAGGATGATGAGCTTGCATGGGTCAAGCTTTCAGGCGGTAATGATGATATTCTTGTTGCAACAAGAAACGGTATGAGCATCCGCTTCAATGAAAATGACTGCCGTCCCATCGGCAGAACTGCCCGCGGTGTCAAGGCAATTGAGCTCAAAGAGGGTGACGAGGTTGTCGGTATGTGTCTTATTGCCGAAAACCAGGATGATTCAATCAAGGTTCTTACAATTGCCGAAAGCGGTCTCGGAAGACTCAGTGAGCACTGTGAATACAGACTTCAGTCAAGAGCCGGTAAGGGTGTTCTTAACTATCACACTGAAAAATACGGTCAGGTTGCCGCAGTTGCAACTGTTTCAAGAGAGGATAATCTTATTCTCATTTCTTCAAACGGTATTATTATCAGAATTTCTGCTGAGCAGATCAATGTTGTTTCAAGAACATCAAAGGGTGTTCGTGTTATGAAGCTTTCAGAGGGTGAAAAGGTTGTTTCCGCAACAGCTGTAAGAGACGGCAAGGACGGAACAGAGCAGCCTATTGAAGAAGCAGGCGATGAAGCTCAGGATAATGCTAAGGAAAACTCTTCAGAAGAATAATTTCAAGGCAGACAGCTGTTCTGTCTGCCTTTGATTTGTTTTAATTATCAGCCTAATTTTTATTTCTGTTTTTAAGAAAGAAGTGGAACTATGGAAAAAAAGAATAAAAAAACAAATCCGGTTGCGGCTTTTCTTTGGAAAAATAAAAGACAGAGAGCAAAAAATTTCAATGCTCTTTTGATGGTTGTTGTGCTTCTGGCCTCAATTGTGATGGGCTTTGTCAGCGGAAAGCTTGATCTGCTTGTTGATGACAGTCAGGGTGCCGAAGTGGGAGAAACAACAGAGGTTGAATATGATGAAGAAGAGCTTGAGATTATGACTGCTCTTGAAAGTGCAGGCTCACTCAATGATTATCTTTCAAGCTGGGCTAATAACGGCGGTACACTTTATAAAAGCAAGAACGTAATTAATATTCTTCTGCTCGGACTTGATTCGGGCGATGCTCTTGAAAACGGCGGAAGATCAGACACAAACATCCTTCTTTCTCTTAACAAAAGCACAAAGAAGATAAATATGACATCATTTTACAGAGACACCTGGTGTTATATGAACATCAACGGCTCTGACAGATATGCAAAGCTTAATTCCTCTTATTTCTACGGCGGTCCCAATGCTACTGTTGACACAATTGAAAAGAATTTCAAAATCGACATTGATTACTATGTTGCAGTTGACTTTTCTTCATTTGTGAAAATTATTGATGCTCTGGGCGGAATTACCGTCGAGGTTCAGGAATACGAGGCAAATTATATCAACAGAACAACCAAGCATACCATTGAGCACGGCCCTGCCGTTACTCTCAACGGTGAAGAGGCTCTTGTTTTTGCCCGTATCAGAAAAAGTGATGCCGACAGCGATGTCAGCCGTACAAGAAGACAGAGAATGGTTATTGAATCCTTCCTCAGAAGTGCAATGGATGCATCTCTGACTCAGCTCAATGATGCTCTTGATATGCTCTTCTCATATGTAAAGACTGACATTTCAAAGGTGCAGATTCTTTCTTACGCAACTCAGGCCATCACTAATGGCTGGCTCGGTTATGAAATAACACAGTGCACAATCAGTGATTCCACTGTTTTCCGTACAGGCTATGTGGGCAATAATTCAGTTGTATTTATGGATTTTCCCCTTGCTGCACAGCGTGTACAGCAGGCAGTTTTCGGAGATACAAACATTCAGCTCAGTGATGACAGAATCACAATTTTCTCTTTATATTAATTTTTAATTCAAGGAGTATCTGATATGCTTGAAATAGGAATGAGTCATGAGGTTGCAGCTGCTGTAACCGATGAAAATACTGCAATCAGTGCAAAAAGCGGTTCACTTGCAGTTTTTGCAACACCCTTTATGGTTGCTCTTATGGAGCAGGCAGCAAGTGAATTATGTGAAAAGCATCTTGATGATGAATTTACAACTGTTGGTATTGCTGTAAATATCTCTCATCTTGCCGCAACTGTAACAGATATGGCTGTTAAGGCAGTTGCTACGGTAACGGAGTATGACGGAAGAAAAATTTCCTTTGACGTTGAGGCCTACGATGAAGCAGGGCTCATCGGTAAAGGCAGCCATGTCAGATTCACCGTAAATAAGGAGAAGTTTATGGCAAAGGCTGCCGAAAGAAAAAACAGCAAGTAAATCTGAATATTTGAAAGGAAAGCCGATTTGTTTTTTAATGAATCGGCAAGTTTTCTATGGCTAGATATGATTATGTAATCTTTGATTTCGACGGTACGGTTGTTGACACGGGAGAAGGAATTTTCAAAAGCCTTATTTATTCCTTTGAGCAGATGAATCACCCCATACCCGATCTTAAGGATATGAGAAAGTTTATCGGTCCTCCCATTTATTACAGCTATACTCAGTTTTACGGTATCAGTGAAGCTGAGGTGGGGGAATATATAAAAAAATACAGAGAGCGTTATGCCGTCAAGGGAATTTTTGAATGTCACATATATGACGGTATGGCAGAGCTTCTTGACTGTCTGAGAGAAAACAATGTGAAAGTCGGTGTGGCTTCCTCAAAGCCCGAGCATCTTATTTATAAGGTCTGTGACCATCTCGGTATCACCGATAAGTTTGACGCCATTGTCGGAGTGTCTCTTGATGACAGCAAGCACAGCACAAAAACTCATCTTGTCCTTTCTGCAATGGAAAAGCTGGGAGCTGAAGAAAAAGAAAAGGTGCTTATGGTCGGTGACAGATATTTCGATATCGACGGAGCAGCAGGTGCGGGAGTGGATTCCTGCGCTGTTCTCTGGGGTTACGGCAATGAAGCCGAATTTAAAGAGCATAATGCAGTTTATATTGCAGATAGCACAGATTCAGTCAAAAATATTGTTTTTAGTGCTTAATAAGAATAATAATTGCTTTATTTTGTTAATATATTTCACATTTTCATTTCTGTTGAACAGATTTTTTTAAAACGATGTAAGATACATTCAAAAGTTTTCCATTCAACAGAAATCAGCGGTTTTAAGGCTGTTAAATCAGTTTTTTTGAAAAAAACGCTAAATAAAAATCAACGGAAGTTTTCCACATTTTAAGTTGATAATGTGGAAAACTTTAACCTTAAACTCAAAGCAAAAGGAAAGAAATTTTATGAAGTATTTTGCAAAGGAATATGATGTTATAGTAATCGGTGCCGGACATGCGGGAATTGAAGCCGGTCTTGCTGCTGCACGTCTCGGAACATCCGTCGGTGTGTTTACAATTAATATGGATTGGGTCGGAAATCTTCCCTGCAATCCTTCAATCGGCGGAACATCAAAGGGACATCTTGTCCGTGAAATTGATGCTCTCGGCGGTGAGATGGGAAAAGCTGCCGATGCAAATACGCTGCAAAGCAGAATACTTAATCTCGGCAAGGGTCCCGCTGTTCATTCTCTCAGAGCGCAGATTGACCGCCGCCATTACAGTGAATATATGAAGCACGTGATGGAGCTTCAGGAAAACCTTGAGCTTGTTCAGGCAGAGGTCGTATCCCTCACCCGTACAGAAGATGAAAAATGGCAGATTGTGACTCAGCTTGAGGCAATTTACAATGCAAAATGTGTGATCATTGCCACCGGCACTTTCCTTGGAGGACGCATTTATGTTGGTGATGTTGCTTTTGATGGCGGTCCCGACGGAATGTTTGCCGCAACAAAGCTCGGACAGTCACTCAAGGACCTTGGTCTTGAAATCAGAAGATTCAAGACAGGCACTCCTTCCCGAGTCAACAGAAGAAGCATTGACTTCTCAAATCTTGAAAGACAGGACGGAGACGAGCATATTGTACCCTTCTCCTTCGACGGAGAATATACTCCCGAAAACAAGCTTCCCTGTTATATTACATACACAAACGATAAAACCAAGGAAATCATTCTTGCAAATCTTCACCGCTCACCTCTTTACAGCGGAAAAATTGACGGTGTCGGCCCGAGATACTGTCCTTCAATTGAGGATAAGATTGTACGCTTTGCCGAAAAGAAGCGTCATCAGCTCTTTATTGAGCCTTGCGGTGAAAACACCGAGGAGATGTATCTTCAGGGTATGTCCTCCTCTCTTCCCGAGGATGTACAGATAAGCTTCCTTAAAACTATTCCCGGACTCGAAAATGTTCAGGTTATGAGAACGGCTTATGCCATTGAATATGATTGTGTAAACCCCGTAACAATGAAAAACACCCTTGAATTCAAGGAATTCAGCGGTCTTTTCGGTGCGGGTCAGTTCAACGGATCAAGCGGATACGAGGAAGCAGCAGCCCAGGGTCTTATTGCCGGTATCAATGCCGCACTTAAAATCAAGGGTGAAGATCCTCTTTCCCTTGACAGAGCAACCTCTTATATCGGCACTCTTATTGATGATCTTGTAACCAAGGGCTGCTCAGACCCTTACAGAATGATGACTTCAAGATCAGAATACCGACTGATTCTCCGTCAGGACAATGCTGACATCAGACTCACTGAGTTCGGCTATAAGATTGGACTTGTCAGTCAGAAAAAGATGGACAGACTCACAGAAAAGCTCAGACTTATCGAAGAGGAAAAAGAAAGAATCTCTCTTGTTTCCGTGCCGCCCTCAAAGGAGCTGAACGATGTTCTTGTTTCACGTGAAACATCACCGCTGACAACGGGCTGCAGACTTATTGAGCTTATAAAAAGACCTCAGCTCGATTATGATGTTCTTGCTCCCTTTGACAAAGAAAGACCTGATTTGCCCCGTGAAATCTTTGAGCAGGTGGAAATAGGCATCAAATATGAAGGGTATATCAGACGTCAGCTTGCTCAGGTTGAGGAAATGAGAAGACTTGAGGTCAGAAAGCTTGATGAAAGCATTGATTACACAGAGATTGTGGGCCTTCGTTCAGAGGCTCAGGAAAAGCTTAACAAAATCAAGCCTGCAAATCTCGGTCAGGCATCACGTATCAGCGGTGTTTCACCGGCAGATATTTCAGTTCTGCTTATTTATCTTTCAAAAACAAGCGGACGCTGATTAAGTTTCACGTGAAACATTTTATGTATTTTATGAAAAAGAAGGTAAATGAACAATGAAAGAAGCATTCATTTCAAAGGACTTGCTCAGAAAAAAAGCTCTTTCTTACGGTGTGGAGCTTGATGAAAAAGCCCTTGAAAGATTTGATATATACGCCTCACTCCTTGTTGAATGGAATGAAAAAATCAACCTCACGGCAATCACAGACCCCGAGGGGATTGTGATGAAGCATTTTGTTGATTCACTGACAGTTTTTCACGCCGTTGAAATTCCTCAGGGAGCAAAGGTTATTGATGTCGGCACGGGTGCCGGCTTCCCCGGTGTTGCAATGCTCATTGCAAGACCTGACCTGGATGTCACACTCATTGACAGCACAAACAAGAAGCTGAATGTTATCAGAGATATTCTTGATAAAATAGGGCTGAGCGCAAATGTGGTGCATATAAGAGCTGAGGAAGCGGGTCATTCCAAGGATTTCAGAGAGCAGTTTGATTTTGCAACGGCAAGAGCTGTTTCGAATCTCAGAGACTTATCTGAATACTGTTTGCCTTTTGTCAAGAAAAACGGTATTTTCATTTCTCTTAAAAGCGCAAAGGCTGACGAGGAAATTCAGGAGGGCTCAGCCGCAATCAGAATTCTTGGCGGTAAAATCGAAGAAAAGAAGGTCTTTGAGCTTGAGGACTGCGGTGAAAGAACCATACTTTTAATCAGAAAAATTTCCTCAACTCCCGACAAATATCCCAGACCTTCGGCAAAAATGGCAAAGTTTCCTTTGAAATAAAGCTCAAAAATGTAAAATCGGGAGCTTTTGTGTAAAACGCTTTTTATGGACAACCTCTCTGTGATGTGATAGTATCAGATTACAGGGAGGTAATTTTTTATATGACATCTGTTGATAAAGCAAAGGCTGTGGGGCAGGTTGTTCTTATTCCCGCTGAAATGATATATCCTAATCCCAATCAGCCGAGAAAATATTTCAATCAGGAAGAGCTTGTCAATCTTGCAATAAGCATCAGAATGAACGGCATACTTCAGCCGCTGACAGTGAGAAAAACGGAAAGCGGCTATGAGCTTGTTGCGGGAGAAAGAAGGCTGAGAGCCTCAAGGCTTGCGGGACTTGTTTCGGTGCCTTGTATTGTTATTGATGTAAACTCTCTGAAATCTGCCGTGTTTTCACTTATCGAAAATCTCCAAAGGCAAAACCTCAATTATTTTGAAGAAGCTGTTGCAATAGAAAGGCTGACAAAGGATTATGAAATCTCTCAGGAGGATATTGCACGAAGGCTGGGCAAAGCACCGTCAACGGTTTCGAATAAGCTGCGTCTTCTTTCACTGCCTTCGGAAATCAAGGATACTCTTTTGGAAAAGGGGCTTTCGGAAAGACATGCACGGGCCTTGCTGAAGGTTGACGAAAAGAATATGCAGGAGTGTCTTAACACAATAATATCCAGAAAAATGAACGTCAGTCAGACAGAAGAATACATAGAAGGTTTTATTGCTTCTCAGGATAAGCCGAGACGAAGCACAAAAATAATGTTCAGTGATGTGAAAATCTTCATCAAATCCATCAACAATGCTGTTGAGACGATGAATAAGGCAGGAATTAAGGCAAATGTTTCAAGAGAGGACACAGGGGACAGCTACAGGTATCTTATTGAAATACCGAAAAACAAGGTTTATAAAGCCGCTCCCGCTGTACAAAAAGGCTGATTCTTCTTTTTTATATCTTTCTCTTTCACACCCCATTTGCAGAGGCACCCGCAGTTGTTTGCTGCGGGTGCCTCTGTTTATATATAAAAATATAAAAGTTTCACGTGAAACAAAAAAATTTATTTTTTTCTTACTAGCCCTTTAAAATGAATTTTAAGTGTGCTATAATAATTGTCACAACCCGAAAAACAGCAGATTTTTATGAAAAATCATTAAAGCTGCAGTAATTCGGATATTTAAGGAAACAATGAAAACAGAAAGGGTATGAAAATGGGCAAAGCAATAGCCATAGTTAACCAAAAGGGCGGCGTAGGCAAAACAACCACGGCAATCAATCTTGCCGCAGCCATAGGTCATTACGGATATAAAACCCTTCTTGTTGATGTTGATCCCCAGGGTAACGCCACAAGCGGCCTCGGTATCAATAAAAGAAGCGTAAGTGTATCAACATATAATATGATTGTTGCCGGAACTCCCGCCAGTGAGATAATTAAAAAAACAGAATTTGCCAATCTTGATATTCTTCCGTCAAATATGAATCTTGCAGGTGCAGAGCTTGAGCTTGTTGATATTCAGTCAAGAGAAGCAAGAATCAAGAATGCTCTTGCTCCGATCAAGGATAAATATGACTTTATTATTATTGACTGTCCTCCTTCGTTGGGACTTCTGACGGTGAATATTCTTTGCGCAGTTGACAGCGTGATTGTTCCCATTCAGTGTGAGTATTATGCTCTTGAGGGCCTTTCACAGCTTATGAACACAATCAGACAGGTTAAAAAGCTTTATAATCCTCTCCTTGAGCTTGAGGGTGTACTTCTGACAATGTATGACGGAAGACTCAATCTTACTCAGCAGGTTGTTGGTGAGGTTAAAAAGTTCTTTCCTCAGAAGGTCTATGCATCTGTAATTCCCCGGAATGTAAGACTTTCTGAAGCACCGAGTTTCGGTCAGCCGGTGTACTATTACGATAAATCCTCAAAGGGCAGTGTTGCCTATGATGATTTTACAAAAGAATTTCTAAAAAAGAATAATAGAAGACCGAAAGGATAAAAAATATGGCACCTAAGAAAAAAAGCGGTCTCGGAAAGGGTCTTGATGCTCTTTTCCTTGACAACTCAACTCAGTCTGCAGACAATGTCTCAACTCTGAGCATCAATGAAATTGAGCCTAACAGAGATCAGCCGAGAAAAACCTTTGACGATGAGGCTCTAAGTGAGCTTTGTGAAAGCATTTCCGTTCACGGTGTTATTCAGCCTCTTCTTGTCCGTCCGATTTCAGACGGAGGATATCAGCTTATTGCAGGTGAAAGACGCTGGCGTGCTTCAAGAATGGCGGGGCTGACAGAGGTCCCCGTTGTTATCAGAGAAATGTCTGACAGTGAAGCAATGGAGCTGGCTCTCATTGAAAACCTTCAGAGAGAGGACCTTAACCCCATTGAAGAGGCAGAGGGTCTCAAGCTTCTGATGGATACCTATTCACTCACTCAGGAGCAGGCAGCAAAAAGGGTAGGTAAGTCAAGACCCGCAATTGCAAATGCTCTCAGATTGCTCTCATTGCCTTCAGAGGCTCTCAGATTAGTAAAGGAGGGAAAGATATCCTCCGGTCACGGAAGGACTCTTCTGAGTCTTTCTGACGAGAAAATGATAATGCAGCTTTGTGCTGAAATTATTGAAAGGGACCTTTCTGTCAGAGAGCTTGAAAAAATTGTGAGAAATCTTCTTAAGCCCAAAAAGGACAAGACTCCCGCAAAGAAAAAGAGAGACTCTTATTTCGATGAATGTGAGCTTGCAATCCGCGATGCAATCGGAAGAAAGGCATCTATCAATGTGGGCAAGGGAGATAAAGGCACAATTGAAATTGAGTTTTACAGCAAAGAAGATCTGAGCAAGCTGCTTAAGGCTCTTGCCAACGAATAATTCTAAAAAATAAAAAAGGAGACTAATGTTATGTTAGATATTAAGCTTATAAGAGAAAATCCCCAGAAGGTTAAGGACGCAATGAAATCAAGAAACAAGGACATGGATGCCCTTGTTGACGAAATTCTTGATATTGACAAAAAGCTCAGAGAAATTACACAGAAGGCTGATGCTCTCAAGGCTGAACAGAACGCCGCAAGCAAGGAAATCCCCGCAATCAAAAAGCAGGGCGGCGATGTAAGCGAAATTATGAAGAAGATGAACGCCATCAAGGAAGAGGTAAAGGTTCTTGATGCAGAGCGTTCAGAGCTTGCCGCAAAGCAGAAGACAATGATGTATGAATTCCCCAACGTTCCCAATGAAACAACTCCTCTCGGTAAGGATGACAGTGAAAACGTTGAAATCCGCCGCTGGGGTGAGCCCAGAAAGTTTGATTTCGAAGCAAAGCCTCACTGGGATATCGGTGCAGAGCTCGGAATTCTTGATCCCGAAACCGCAGGAAAGGTAACAGGCGCAAGATTCCATTTCTATAAGGGTCTCGGTGCAAGACTTGAAAGATCGATCATCAGCTTCTTCCTTAACACTCACACCGAAAACGGATACACAGAGGTGTTCCCTCCCTTTATGGTTAACAGAGCATCAATGACCGGTACAGGTCAGCTTCCCAAGTTTGAAGAGGATGCGTTCAAGGTTACAAACGATTATTTCCTTATCCCCACAGCAGAGGTTCCCGTTACAAATATGTTCAGAGATGACATTCTTGACGGTAAGGATCTTCCAATTTCATACTGTGCATATTCAGCTTGCTTCAGAGCTGAGGCAGGCTCCGCAGGCAGAGACACAAGAGGTCTTATCAGACAGCATCAGTTCAACAAGGTTGAGCTTGTTAAGTTCGTTAAGCCTGAGGAAAGCTATGCAGAGCTTGAAAAGCTTACAAATGACGCTGAAAGAGTGCTCCAGCTTCTCGGTCTTCCTTACAGAGTTGTTGCTCTTTCAACAGGTGACATCGGCTTCTCATCAGCAAAGACCTATGACATTGAGGTATGGATGCCTTCTTACAACAGATATGTTGAAATCAGCTCCTGCTCAAACTTTGAGGACTTCCAGGCACGCAGAGCTGCAATCAGATATAAGGACGGCCCCAAGGATAAGGCTCAGCTTATCCACACTCTTAACGGCTCAGGTGTTGCTGTCGGCAGAACAACCGCTGCAATTCTTGAAAATTATCAGAATGCAGACGGCTCCGTTACAATTCCCGAGGCTCTCATTCCTTATATGGGCGTTGATATTATCAAATAAAATAAAAAAAGCAAAAATCCTTCAAGGCTTCAGGCTTTGAAGGATTTTTTTTGACGTTACGGGCTGGTTATTTTTCTTAAGAAAAAAAGGAGATTGAATATCATCAATCTCCTTTTGTTTTAGTTGTTCAGAATTAATCCGTAAACCTCCTGTGCAGTTTCAGCAATGAAATCCGCACCGTTTTCAATCAGCTCCTGTCTGCTTCTGAAGCCCCAGGTTATGCCGATACATCTGATGTGTGCATTGTGCGCTGTCTGAACGTCAACCTCACTGTCACCCACAAAAACTGTTTCTTCAGCCTTGCTTGATGAAAGCTCCATTGATTTGAAAACGTTAACGGGAGAAGGCTTTCTTTCCTCTTCAACGGAAACGCCGATTGCGTGGTCGATAAGTCCTGCAAAATAATCCTTGCAAAGACCTTCAACAGCGGTATGAAGCTTGTTTGAAACAACAGATGTGCTGATTCCTTTTTCTCTCAGCTTTTCAAGAAGCTCAATTGTTCCGTCATAGGCTTTTGTGTGGTCAGCCATATGGGAAAGATAATAACTTCGGAAGCTGTCGAGACATTTTTCCTCAGTTTCCTTGTCTGTACCTGAAGGAACTGAACGTTCCATAAGCTTTTTTACACCGTTGCCGATGAAGCGTCTGATTTCATCAATGCTTCTTTCGGGAAAGCCGAATTCTCTGAGAGCGTGGTTGACGGCGGTGTAAAGATCCTCAAGAGTATCAAGGAGCGTTCCGTCCAGGTCAAAAATAACATTTTTAATCATTATCTTACGGGCTTTGTATTCCAGATGTCACGTGCATAGTCGTTGATTGCTCTGTCAGCAGCAAATCTGCCGGCGCCTGCAATGTTCATAAGTGACATTCTGTTCCACTTTGTTCTGTCTCTCCATACCTCGTCAATCATCTTCTGCTTTGCTCTGTAATCTGCAAAGTCAGCAAGAACCATATAAGGATCGTGGTGGGGAAGTGTGTCAGCAATTTCGGGGAAGAACTTGCCGTTGATACCTGACTGGATGAAGGAAAGCACACGGCGCAGCTCAGCGTTGTTGTTATAGTAGGTCATGGGATTATAGGAATCCTTCATTGAAAGAACCTCGGGAGTCTTGAGACCGAAGAGGAACATATTTTCATCGCCTACTGCTTCGTTGATTTCAACGTTTGCACCGTCAAGAGTACCGAGAGTGAGTGCACCGTTGATCATAAGCTTCATGTTACCTGTACCGCTTGCCTCTGTGCTTGCAAGTGAAATCTGTTCACTGATGTCGGCAGCGGGCATAAGCTTTTCAGCCATTGTAACATTGTAGTTTTCAAGGAAAACAACCTTAAGTCTGCCCTTCATATCGGGATCGTTGTTGATAAGATCTGAAAGAGCGCAGATAAGGGAGATAATCTTCTTGGCCATAAAGTAGCCTGAAGCTGCCTTTGCACCGAAGATATAGGTACGGGGAACAAAATCACCGTCGGGATTGTCCTTGATTTCAAGATATCTTGCAACAATCTGAAGAGCATTGAGGTGCTGACGCTTGTACTCGTGAAGTCTCTTGACCTGAACGTCGAAGATTGAGTTAACGTCAAGGGTAATGCCTGTCTGCTTCTTGACATAAGCGGCAAAGCTCTTCTTGTTGCTGAGCTTGATTTTCTCAATCTTGTTGAGAACCTTTTTGTCATCTGCAAAAGCCTTGAGCTTTTCAAGCTCGTTTGCGTTGTAAATGAAGCCGTCACCGATAAGGTCTGTGATGTAAGCGGTGAGCTCGGGGTTTGACTGACAGAGCCAGCGTCTGTGAGCAATACCGTTTGTTACATTCTTGAACTTGTCGGGATTGAGCTTGTAGTAATCGTTAAAGAGAGTGTCCTTGAGAATCTGGCTGTGAAGAGCGGAAACGCCGTTTGCGCTGTGGCATGCAGCAACACAAAGGTTAGCCATTCTGATAACTCCGTCACGGATGATGCCTGTTGAAGCAACAATGCTCTCGTTGTGAGTGATTTCACGGATATGGTTTTCATATCTTCTGTTGATTTCTTCAACAATGCTGTAGATACGGGGAAGAAGTGAACGGAACAGGTCAATGTGCCAGCATTCAAGAGCTTCCTTCATAACTGTGTGGTTTGTGTAGGCTGCAGCCTTTGTCACAATGCTCCATGCTTCATCCCAGCCGTAGCCGCATTCGTCAAGAAGAATTCTCATAAGCTCGGGAATTGCAAGAGTGGGATGAGTGTCATTGATGTGGATTGCATTGTATTCGGCAAAGTTTTCCATTGTGCCGTAATGTCTCAGGTGTCTGCTGACAATGTCCTGGATTGAAGCGGAAACAAGGAAATACTGCTGCTTGAGACGAAGGCTCTTACCTTCGGGATGGTTGTCTGAGGGATAAAGAACCTTGCTGATTACCTCAGCCATTGCCTGCTGCTCCATAGCTCTGAAGTGCTGACCCTGGTCAAAGAGCTTCATATCAAGAGCGGGAGCCTGACTCTTCCAGAGTCTGAGCACGGAAATACCCTTGCCGTCCTTACCTGCAACATACATATCATAAGGAACAGCAATAACCTCTGTTGCGTTTTTATATTCAACGCTGTGATAATTGTTGTCCCAGATTTCGTTAACCTCTCCGCCGAACTGAACGGTGAAGGTGTCCTTTTCCTTGGGAGTGAGCCAAACCTCACCGCCGGGAAGCCAGAAATCGGGAAGCTCGGTCTGCCAGCCGTCAATGAGCTTCTGCTTGAAGATACCGCATTCATAAAGGATGCTGTAGCCCATACCGTAATAGCCCTGAGTTGCAAGTCCGTCAAGGTAGCAGGCTGCAAGTCTGCCGAGACCGCCGTTTCCGAGACCGGGATCGGGCTCGTGGTCATAAAGCTTTTCAAGCTTGATGCCGTAATCCTTGAGAGCGTCGGTCATAACCTTTGTAAGATTAAGGTTATAAAGAGTGTTTTTGAGTGAGCGTCCCATAAGGAACTCCATGCTCAGATAGTAAACCTTTTTTGTGCTGTCAACGCCGTCTTCTTTTCTGAATTCACGGAAGCCGTTGTGCATCATATCCTTTACAATAAGAGCGAGAGCTTTATAGTACTGCTCATTTGTTGCTTCTTCAACTGAAACGCCGAAGTAGTGTGAAAGCTTGCCGGAAATAAGTTCCTTGGCTTGCTGCTTAGTGAGCTTATAGTCCATAAAATACCTCCAAAATATATATGAATTTGAGTTCAGATACCTTAATATCTATCTATATTATACAAATTTTCACGGTCAAGTCAAGTGTAACAGAATAAAAATAATAACAAATAATGAATAAAAATAATAATTTGTATATTCCTGCGCCGGACTTTCGTCATTATTAATAAAAAATACAGCCGGCGGCTTATTTGTAACATCGGTGTGACAAAAAATGTAAAAATAAAAATCTTTACATAAACAGTCTTTTGTGATATTATGATTCTGAAAAACAGAGTAAAAAGATGTTTAAAGTAAAAATAAAGTATTTTTCATATCATATTGACTGAAACAAAGCAAAAAAGCTTTTCGGTCTCGGTTTTTTCCGAAATAAAAAATGAAATATGAGGGATGTTTATGAACAGCAGAGACAGATATATAAAAGAAAAGCTCATCCTTTACGGTTTCAAGCTTTTTATAATTGCTCTTTTTTGCGGAATAATGTACGGAGCCTGGGTTGAATATTATAACCCCCTGGCGCCTACACCCTTCTACCGACTCGGTAATTATTTCCTCGGTGCTCTGATAGTCACCATATACGTTTATTTTGTAAAGGTCTACGGCGGCTTTATGGTAGGCACGGCAACGGTTCCCGATCTGATATTCTCTCAGATTATATCAATCGGCTTTCTGCAGGGCGCCTGCTATGTTATTTTCTCTCTTCTGAGCTACAGACTTGTTTCCGTTTGGCCCTTCATTATCCTCTTTGTCCTGTTTTCTGCAGTTGCTGTGGGCTGGTGTTATCTGATTGACCATCTTTATTATAAAATGCACAAGCCCAGAAAAAGTGTTGTGGTTTTCGGTAATGACGATTCATATCTTTCCCTTTACGGCATCTCTGATATGAAAAAGAGATACACAGTTGTTGCAACCTACGATTCAAGAAAAACAAGCCTTGAGGAGCTTCTTACCAAGCTTGACGGTGTAAGCGGTGTTTTCCTTTGCGGTGTGCCCTCGGAATACAGAAACGAGGTTGTCAAGTATTGCATTGCAAATGAAAAAATTGCTTATGTCAAGCCGAAGATTTCTGACACAATCATCAGAGGCGGCAGAACAATTCAGCTGATGAATGTTCCCGTTTACCGCTGCAAGAGAGCAAATGCAACCCTCGCTTACCTTGTTGTAAAAAGAGCGATGGATATCATCCTTTCTTTAATTGCAATTGTTCTCGCTTCACCCTTTATGATCGGCACCGCAATTGCAATCAAGCTTCAGGACGGCGGTCCCGTATTTTATCGCCAGACAAGACTTACCACAAACAGAAAAGAATTTAAGGTCATCAAATTCAGAAGTATGATTCTTGATGCTGAAAAATCAACGGGTGCTGTTCTTGCCAAGGAGGGTGATGACAGAATCACTCCTCTCGGCCATTTCATCAGAAAGGTCCGCTTTGATGAGCTGCCTCAGCTTTTCAATATTCTCAAGGGTGATATGTCCTTTGTCGGTCCCAGACCTGAAAGACCCGAGATTGCAAAGCAGTATGAAGCAGAAATGCCTGAGTTTGCTCTCAGACTTCAGGTTAAGGCAGGTCTTACAGGCTATGCTCAGATTTACGGCAAGTATAACACTCCTCCCTATGACAAGGTGCAGATGGATCTGATGTATATTGCCAATCAGTCAATTTTTGAGGATCTGAGACTTATGCTTATGACCTTCAAGATTCTTTTCATATCCTCAAGCACAGAGGGTATTGATGCAGACCAGAAGACTGCTCAGAGAGCAACCAATCAGATTGACAAATAAAAGGTGAGGGGAGCGAGCAATCGTTCCCCTTTGAGATATATTCGGAAAATTCAGTTCTGAAAGGAAGGAACAAATATGAATGAGTTTTACCGCGCGGGACAGCAATACGGCTTTGACAGTATTCCCGAAAATTATTTTCAGAAAAGATACAGTGAGAAAAAGCAGCTGCGCAGACTCGGGCTTTTAAGCGGCGCCGCCTTTCTTCTTTATATTATTGTCCAGCAAGGCTTTGTTTTACTCCTGAGAGTTTTCGGATTGATTGATATTTACACAGACAACAGCCTTTTTCAAAGCTGTATGGATACGGTTCTGACCTTTTCCTCTGTTCTTTTTTCCTTTTGTCTTGTCAACAGAAGCATGAAAAAGGTTTCGGGAGTTTCAGAATCCGTCAGTACTGAAAGAAGGGTCAGAAGAAGCACCGTTGCTCTTGCTGTTTTTGCGGGAACGGGAATGTGTATGCTTGCAAACATTATCTCAGGATATTTTGTTGCAATTGCTTCTGTTTTCGGCTATGAGCTCAGCTCAGCAGACATTCCCATGCCGACAGGCTTTGTGGGTGTGACGGTCTGCATAATCAGAGTTGTGGCTGCGGCGGCTATATCAGAGGAGATTGCGCTCAGAGGCGTCATTCTCGGAAACTTAAGATTTTACGGTGAGAAATTTGCCATCTGTATGTCTGCCGTGATATTTGCAATTATGCACGGAAATCTGGTGCAGGCACCCTTTGCTCTTCTTGCCGGCTTTGCAATCGGATATTTTTCAGTCAAAACAGGTACAATCTGGACAGCAATTTTTATCCACGGTATAAACAATCTCTTTTCCGTGACAGTATCATATATGCTGGACTATCTTGATGAAAGAACGGCAATGGTATTTTATTATCTGCTTTTTGCTGCTCTTACGGTAATCGGTCTTATCTGCTTTGCATTGTTTAAATTCAGAATGAGAGGCTCAAGGCTTGAACAGTCAAGGAGTCTTCTTTCAGCGGGGGAAAAGGTGTCTGCCTTTATGCTTAACCCCACAATGCTTATGTCTGTTGCATTTATGCTTTATGTAACATCACTTTATATAAACTGACGGAGAAACAGTATGATAGACAGAAAATATATGCAGGCCGCCTTTGAGCTTGCCCGAAGGGCAGCGGATGAGGGCGAGGTTCCCGTGGGCGCTGTTGTTGTGCACAAAGGAGAAATCATTGCCTGCGGATATAACAAAAGAGAAAAAGACAAAAATGCCCTCGGTCACGCCGAAATCGAAGCCATCGACAATGCGTGCAGGGCTTTGTCTTCCTGGAGGCTTTCAGACTGTGAGCTTTATGTCACATTGGAGCCGTGTCCTATGTGTGCGGGAGCAATCATTAACGCAAGGCTCGGCAGAGTGATTTTTTCGGCTTACGATGAAAAAAGCGGCTGCTTCGGTTCAGCGTCAGACTTCAATCAGATGGGCTTCAACCATAAGGTTTGCATTGTTGGCGGCTATATGGAAAATGAAGGAAAAAGGCTTCTTGAGGAATTTTTTGAAGGCAAAAGATAAAAATAAAAAAAGAGAAAAAAAGATAAAAAAATTTTAAAAAAAGGTATTGACAAATAGATTTTGTTGTACTATAATGGTCAAGCGTTGTGAGTAACGCAGTTGTATGTGGCGGTATAGCTCAGTTGGCTAGAGCATTCGGTTCATACCCGGAGTGTCGTAGGTTCGAATCCCACTGCCGCTACCAATTTTTTAAAACAAAGAGTTAGGATAACGTGTCCTTCTCTTTTATATATAAGGCCCGGTGGTCAAGCGGTTAAGACACCGCCCTTTCACGGCGGTAACACGAGTTCGATTCTCGTCCGGGTCACCAATAACCGAACAGTATCTGTTCGGTTTTATTTTTTCAGTTTATTTTAACATATTTAACCTTTCATATATATAAGCAAAAAGACAAAAATATTTCTGAGCAGTAAGCTCAATCACAGGAGGTTATGCGCATTTCCGCAAAAGCCTCAGAAGGAGAAATATTATGTCAAAAAACAAAGGGAACAAGTTTTCTGCCCGGGATAATATTGTCGGCAAGGATACAATTCTGCCCACACCCGATAAATCGGCAGATCCTCCGCAGCCTCAGGGCAAGTATTATCTTGAAAAGAGCAAGAAAACAAAGGACAAAGGTTAATTTTAAAAACACTGAAAAAATATTCGGCAGTGCTGCCGGATATTTTTTTTGTTCAGGTCTGTTTCCGGCGGCTTAAAAAAGTTTACAAACAAGTCGGATTTATTTGGTTGACTTGAATGAGAATGAATGATAAAATTCATATATTGAAATAAAAGTATGACTTCCCCTGAATGTTTGTTTTGCTGTTCCGAAGCAGACGGGAACCGATTTCGGAGGATTGATAATGAATAACAAAATAACAGACAGCATAAAATCCCTTACGGAAAAACTGAGTGCTGTTCCTGCTTTCAATAAAACCTTCAGCAAAAAGTTTATAATAATTGCTTTTTCCGTTCTTCTTACCGTTGTTGCCGTGCTTTCTGTTGCAACTGTTGTGACGGAGAAAAAAGAAAAACCGGAAAACACTACCACCGATGCTTCACAGGCAGAAAGCTCCTTTGTTTCTTCAATGAATGAAATCAAGGGTAATTTTCTTCTTGTTCTTACTCAGGACGGCACGGATAAAATCAAGCTTATTTCCGTTATGAGTATAAACACGGAAGCAAATGAGCTGACCTTCTCCTTCCTTTCGCCCGAAAAGGAGTGCTATGTCAACGGACAGGGCGGAACAATGCAGCAGCATCTTGAAAACGGCGGTATAAACGAGCTTCTCTGGGCTGTCGGTGAATATGCAGGCATTGCAATTGAAAGATACATCTGGGGAGACGAGGCAAGCTTTGTGAATCTGATGAAGGCTCTTGGTGAAACAGAGGTACAGATCAAGGAGAAAATCGATTATTCCCACAGAGGACTGTCTTATATCATCGACGAGGGCGCTCAGAGGCTTACAGCAGATATGATGTTGAAATATTTTGTTTATCTGAGTGAAAACAGACAGACTCAGATTGCTTCTCTTATTGAGCTTCTTGTTCTTTATGCCAACGATATGTTCGGCACAGAGCAGGACAAGGTTGAGGAAAGCCTCGGATATATTGTTGCAAACTTCACAACAAATCTTTCCGTTGTTGACTGTCTCGGATATAAGCAGGCAATCAGAAAAATGGCAACCTCCCTTGCAGAAACAAAAATTTCTGTTGTGGATGAGCTCCCCTGCGCAAAATAATTATTACTTGACAAAGGATTTTCTTTGTGTTATACTCCAAGCGAGTCAGAGACTGACTCGTTTACATCTGAATATTACAGGGGTGCTGATTTATAATCGGCTGAGATTATACCCATAACCTGATGCGGATAATGCCGCCGTAGGTAAGTAAGTCAAGCTTTTCAGCACCACCGTTATTTTTCGGTGGTGTTTTTTTATGTCCTGCCGGCTGACATAAAGACCTGGTATTCTTTTGTAAGAAAAAAGAATTATGAAAAAAGGAGTTTTGTCTATGAAAGTAAGTGCAGCAATTCAGATTTTGCCCAAAGCTGAAAATGATCAGGAGCTTATCCGTATTGTTGATGAGGTTATTGCATATATTGCCTCATCAGGATTAAATTATTATGTGGGTCCCTTTGAAACAGCAATTGAGGGCGACAGCTACGATGAGCTTATGGCGGTTATTGCCGAATGCAGCAAGGTTGCCTTAAGGGCAGGCTGCAAGGAGGTTTCCGCTTATATCAAAACAGTCTATAAAGAAGGCGGTGTATTAACAATAGATGAAAAAGTATCAAAGCATCATTAACGGATTTGCTCCGTTTCTTTCCCTTGCGGGAGCAGTTGTTTTCTGGATAGTGCTCAGTGAGGGAGGATTTGTGCCTTCTTATATGCTTCCGTCTCCGTTGGAGGTTGTCAGCGCCTTTGTGTCCGATTTTTCTGTTCTGATGTCACACGCTGCTGTAACTCTGAAGGAGGCTCTGGGAGGTCTGGGAATAGGAATTGTGCTTGGATTTTTCTTTTCCGTGCTTATGGACAGATTTGATTTTCTTTATAAGGCGTTTTATCCCTTGATGGTTGTTACACAGACCATTCCCACGATTGCCATTGCGCCCGTGCTTGTTTTGTGGATGGGCTTTTCAATGGCACCGAAAATCACTCTTGTTATCATCACAACCTTTTTCCCCATCACAGTTTCCCTGCTTGACGGCTTCAGAGGTGTTGACAGGGATGAGATAAATCTTCTTAAGAGTATGGGTGCAAGCGGCGGTCAGATTTTCCGTCATGTAAAGCTTCCCTTTGCTCTTGAGCAGTTCTTTTCCGGGCTTAAGGTTTCCGCTTCCTATGCCGTTGTCGGTGCTGTTATTTCAGAATGGCTCGGCGGCTTTGAGGGGCTGGGTGTTTATATGACAAGAGTTAAGAAGGCCTATGCTTTTGATAAGATGTTTGCAGTCATTATTTTTGTATCTGTTGTATCATTACTGCTTATGGGGGCGGTTTCTCTTCTGAAGAAGCTTATGATGCCCCACAAGAACATTTCGAAAGAAAGGAAATAATTTATGAAAAAGGCATTTTGCATTTTACTTGCAGCTTTATTTATGTTCAGCCTCAGTGCCTGCAGCTCATCAGAGTCAGAGCTTGAGGAAATCGTTCTTTGTCTTGATTGGACACCTAACACAAATCACACAGGCTTTTATGTTGCAGATAAGCTCGGTTTTTATGAGCAGTTCGGTTTGAAAATCACAATCGTTCAGCCTCCCGAGGATGGGGCAGAGCTTATGACTGCTTCAGGTCAGGCTGATTTCGGAATATCCTTCCAGGATTCCATTGCTCCCGCCTTTGCTCGTCAGGAGCCTCTTGAGGTGACAGCTGTTGCCGCAATCTGTCAGCACAACACCTCGGGTATTATTACAAGAAAGGGTGAGGGCGGAGACAGACCCGCAGGTCTTGAAGGTAAAAGATATTCCACCTGGAACGGCGCAATTGAGCTTGCAATGATGAAAAATATTATGGAAAAGGATTCCGCTGATTTTTCAACACTTCAGCTTCTTCCCAATGTTGTCACAAACGAAGCCGAGGCACTTAAAAACAAGGATACAGATGCAATCTGGATTTATTACGGCTGGGCAGGTATTTCCTGTGAGCTCAGCGGTCTTGAATTTGATTATTTCGGCTTCAGTGATATAAATGAAGCTTTTGATTATTACACACCGATTATAATTGCAAACAACAGCCTCCTTTCAGAAAAACCCGAAACAGCAAAGGCTTTTCTTGAAGCAACCAAAATGGGTTATGAATATGCTGTTGAAAACCCCGAGGCTGCAGCTCAGATTCTCATTGAAGGTGACACAACGGGCTCTCTTACAGATTCGGCAGAGCTTGTCACCGAAAGTCAGAAATGGATTTCAGAGCAGTATATTGCAGACGGTGAAAGCTGGGGATATATTGACGCTGAGAGATGGAACAGCTTTTACACCTGGCTTTATGAAAATTCTCTGATTGACAGAGATATTACGGGAACAGGCTTTTCCAATGATTTTCTGAAAAAATAAAAAAAGAAGGGAGGGGTTTTTACGGACGTACTCAGAGCTGAAAATATAAGTGTTTCCTATGAGGGAAAAAAGATAATTGAAAATGTATCCGTTCATTTGAAAAAAGGGGAGATTGTTTCTCTTCTCGGTGTAAGCGGTGCGGGAAAAACCACTCTTTTCAATGTGCTGTCAGGCTTGATTTCTCCCGAAGCTGAGGGCAGAATTTTCCTTGGTGAAGAGGAGATAACGGGACAGACGGGAAAAATAAGCTATATGCTTCAGAAGGATTTGCTTCTGCCTCATTACACGGTTCTTGACAATGCGGCACTTCCGCTCATCCTGCAAGGGATGAGCAAAAAAGAAAGCAGATTAAAAGCCGGGGAGCTTCTTTCTGTTTTCGGTCTTGAGGGCGCTGAAAAAAAATATCCGTCACAGCTTTCGGGCGGAATGAAGCAGAGAGTTGCTCTTATGAGAACATATCTTTCTTCAAAGGGAGTTGCCCTTCTTGACGAGCCCTTCAGTGCTCTTGACAGTCTGACAAAGACACAGATTCATTTCTGGTACCTTGATGTGATGAAAAAAATAGAGCTTTCAACGCTCTTTGTCACACACGATATTGATGAAGCGATTCTTCTTTCCGACAGAATTTATATTCTTTCGGGCACCCCGGGAACAATTACTGATGAGATTTATATTGACCTTTCGGAAGATAAAAGACTCAGAGACCCTCTCAGCAGTGAATTTGTGGAATATAAACGGCTTATCAGCAAAAAATTTCAGCTTTCCACTTGAAAAAAAGTTTAAATAATAGTACTATTATAAACGATATGATTATTTGAAAGGATGATTTTTTATGTGGCAGATGAAAAAAGCATTTTACAGAGCTTTTCAGATGACCTTCAAATATGCAATGTTTGTTTTTGACTGGTCAGAGCCCGAGCTCCTTGAAGGACCCGGCGCAATCCGTAAGCTCCCCGAATTCATCAAGAGTAAAGGTGTAAAGAAGGTTCTCGTTGTTACCGATAAGGGACTTATGGGTCTTCATCTTCTTGATTCTCTCTTTGAAGAAATGGAAAAGTCAGGCGTTGAATATGTTGTTTATGACGGCACTCAGCCCAACCCCTCCATTGAAAACATTGAGGATGCAAGAGCACTTTATCTTGAAAACGGCTGTGAAGGCGTTATCGCTTTCGGCGGCGGTTCGCCCATGGACTGCGCAAAGGCAGCTGCAGCAAGAGTAACAAACCCCAAGATTCCCGTAAGAAAGATGAGAGGTGTTCTCAAGCTTCAGCACAAGCTTCCTCCCTTATTTGCAGTTCCCACAACAGCAGGTACAGGCTCAGAAACAACTCTTGCAGCTGTTGTAACTGATACAGCAACTCACGAAAAGAACGCAATCAACGATCCCAGAATCAAGCCCAAGTATGCAGTTCTTGATCCCGAGCTTACAGTGGGTCTTCCTCCTCACATCACTTCAACAACCGGTATGGATGCTCTCACTCACGCAGTTGAAGCTTACATAGGCAGAAGTAATGTCAAGTCAACTGAAGAATATGCTGAGAAAGCAACAAAGCTTATTTTTGAAAATATTGAAAAGGTTTATGTTGACGGCAAGGATATTCAGGCAAGAGACAATATGCTCAAGGCTTCTTTTTATGCCGGTATGGCTTTCACAAGAGCTTACGTAGGTTATGTTCATGCAATTGCTCATAATCTCGGCGGTCAGTACGGTATTCCTCACGGTCTTGCTAATGCTGTTATTCTTCCTTATGTTCTTGAATACTTTGGAGAGACAGCACACAAGCGTCTTGCACGTCTTGCTGAGATTGCAGGCGTTAAGACAACCGGCTCAGACAAGGAAAAGGCAGAGGCCTTCATTGAAGCAATCAAGACTCTTAACAAGAATATGAATATCCCCGACGGTTTCGATATGATTCAGGAAAAGGATATTCCCGTTATTGTTGAACGTGCTCTTAAGGAAGGCAATCCTCTTTATCCCGTTCCCAAGATTATGGATAAGGCAGACTGTGAAGCAGTAGTCAGAAGACTTATGAAATAACAATTAAAAGGAGATGTGAATTTTCACATCTCCTTTTTACATACACCTTGCTCTTGCAAAGGAAAGGGTTTTGGTGTATAATTCCACTTAGTAATCAATAAAAGGAGACTGCTGTATGACAGATGTAATTGCGGCTGTATCAACCCCTCTTGCAGCGGGCGGTATCGGTGTTATAAGAATAAGCGGTGAAGGAGCCATTGAAACAGCAGACAAGGTTTTCAAGGCAACCTCGGGCAAAAAGCTGACCTCTCTCAAGGGCTATACTGCCGCTCACGGAAAGATTTTTATGAACGGTGAGGCAATTGACGAATGTGTTGCCCTTGTTTTCAGAGCACCGAGAAGCTATACGGGTGAAAATACTGTTGAGATTTCCTGCCACGGCGGTGTTTTTGTGACCAATCAGGTGCTCAGAGCTGTTCTTTCAGCGGGTGCAAGACCTGCTGAAGCGGGTGAGTTTACCAAAAGAGCCTTTCTTAACGGAAAAATGGATCTTTCGGAAGCGGAAGCTGTAATGGGTCTTATTGGTGCAAGGGGAGAAGGCGGAATGAAGGCTGCAATGACAGCTCTTGACGGCGCCCTTTCAAAAAAAATCAATCAGCTTTGCCATATTCTTGTTTCTGCTGCAGCTCATATGTCCGCTTGGGTGGATTATCCCGACGATGAAATTCCCGAGCTTGATTTTGACGTGCTCAGAGACAATCTTGTTCAGGTCAGAGCTCAGCTCAGTGAAATGCTTTCAAAATTTGATGCGGGCAAGGCAATTACCTCGGGCGTTGAAACTGCAATTGTGGGCAAGCCCAATGTTGGAAAATCTGCTCTTATGAATATGCTTTCAGGCTTCAGCCGTTCAATTGTTACAGACATTGCGGGAACAACAAGAGACGTTGTTGAAGAAACTGTAAGGGTAGGCTCTGTTATTCTCAGACTTGCCGATACGGCAGGCATCAGAGAAACAGGGGATGTTGTTGAAAATATCGGTGTTGACCTTGCAAAACAGCGCATTGAAAGAGCATCTCTGATTCTTGCTGTTTTTGACAGCTCAGAGGAGCTTGACGATGCGGATAAAGAAATTCTTGAGCTTTGCTCAGGCAGAGAGGTTGTTGCAATTGTCAACAAAACCGACCTTCCCGCCAAGGCAGATGTTGAATATATAAGCTCAGTGCTCAGCCGTGTTGTTTATATCAGTGCCGCGACCCACGAAGGTGAAAAGGAGCTGACTCAGGCTATTGAGCAGGTACTCGGTACAGACAGAATTGACACAACTCAGGCAATGCTTGCAACGGAAAGACAAAGACAAAATGCTCTTGAGGCTCTTTCCGCAATTGATGAAGCAATTGAATCAATTGATATGTCAATGACAATGGATGCGGTCAATGTCTGCATTGATACTGCAATTGACGCCCTTCTTTCTCTGACGGGCAAGAAGGCAACGGAAAGCGTTGTCAACGAAGTTTTTGCACAGTTTTGTGTTGGTAAATAAGGAGTGAAACAATGGGAAAAACAGCTCTTGTAACAGGTGCATCGGGAGGAATCGGTCGGGCAATATGCTTCTTTCTTGCCGAGCAGGGCTTTGATGTGGCTGTTCATTATTCATCATCTGAAGAAAAAGCAAAGGAAATCTGTGCTGAGCTTCAGGAAAAATATAAAATCAAAGCAGCCGCCTTCAAGGCTGACTTTACAAAGCAGGAGGATATAAAGCTTCTTGCACAACAGGTAAATTCTCAGCTTGGAGGAGCAGATGTGCTTGTCAATAATGCCGGAATTGCTTATCAGAATCTTTTTCAGCTTACAGATGACAGAAAGGTTAAGGAAATATTTGATATAAATCTTATGTCCTCCCTTTCCCTTACAAAAGAAATTCTGCCCTCAATGATCGGCAGAAAGTGGGGCAGGATAATCAACATTTCTTCAATGTGGGGCATAAGCGGTGCATCCTGTGAGGTGCATTACAGTGCGGCAAAGTCTGCACTTATCGGCTTTACAAAGGCACTTGCCAAGGAGGTCGGTCCTTCCGGCATCACCGTCAACTGTGTTGCTCCGGGCTTCATTGACACAAGGATGAACGGCAATCTTGATGATTCTGCCGTGAGAGAAATTGTTGAAGCAACTCCTCTTATGAGGGCAGGCACCGCTGAGGATGTGGCGGGACTTGTGTCCTTTCTTTGTGGCAATCAGGCAGAGTTTATAACAGGACAGGTTATTTCCGTTGACGGCGGATACGGTATCTGAAAACATATTAATATAAATAAAAATCCCCGCAAGGTCAGTTCTGAACTGCCCCAAATTGTGCGGACAGTACAAAAATCCCCCTATGGTAGGAAATATTAAAATTTAAGCGACATACTGACTTCGTTTTTCAAGCGGAGTCAGTTTTGTTTTTAACTGGATTCTTTCGTTGTTGTAAAAGTGTA
>JAZOWF010000035.1:0-51624 GCA_045659065.1 Acutalibacteraceae bacterium | reverse complement strand
TTCGCAGTTTCGTAAGAACTAAAAATTTCTTGTATTGAAGCCATAAAATGCAGCAAGGCTGTCGCCTTGCGAGGCTTTTGGCAAAAATACAGGGAATTTTGTTCGAGAAACAAATACTTCCTTATGTGGCGTCGGCGAAACATCGGCTTTTTTTATTTGGCAATTATTCCTCTGTTACCTCTTCTTCATCTTCAGGCTCTTCAAGAATGGTGTCCTGATTTGTGAAAAAGTTAATCTTGTTCATAGGCTTGCCTGTAATCTTTTCACAGCTTGCTGCAAAAAGAGCCATAAGCTTGCATTCAATAACAGTATTGATGGCAGCAAAGTCAATGAGAACATTAAGCTGCTTGATGAGGAATTCTTCGTCCTTGTCATCAAAGAAGCTTTCTTCAACCTCTTCAACCTTTACGCCTGTAAGAGACATATCGCTTTCATAAACGTTCTTGTACTTAAGGAAGCACTTTTGCATAATGTCAATCATCTTTTCCTTTTTGCCAGACTTGATTGCATTGTTGAGTCCCACTGTTTTAAGCTGAAACTTGGGTGTCACCTTGCAGGTCTTGATGATGCCGAGAGCGATTTTTGAAAAAGTGGGGTTGATTTTTTCGGGGACAAAAATCTCTCCGTCTTTTTTGTAAAAGTAATACATTTTACTTCTCCTTTGTTTTAAAGAATTTTTTACCCGTACATTCTAGCACACATTACCGCCTTTTACAAGACTAATTTTAATGAAAGAAAAAAACCTTTAACAGAATCCGCAGAAACTGTTAAAGGTTTTGTTATTATTCAGAAGCTTTATTTTGTAAGGCTTAATCCCAATGAAAGCTCACCGGCAAGGATTTTGCTGATGAAGTTGAAGAAAGCTGTGAGGAATCTGATAAGACTTGCAAGAGCTGAATTTCCGGTCTTGCCGAAGTCCTCATCGGGAGTAACCTCTGCCATGCCGTTGTTGTTATCCATGAACTGAGGATATATATCCTGATTTGTGACATCGTAATCATTGTTCATAATGTCAAGGAAGATGCCTTCAATTGCTGCCCAATAATTGTGATGAAGATTCTTGACATACCAGGTGTTTTTGGGAAGAAGACCTGTTGAAGCGTCAATCTTGTGGTCGGGTGAAAGATATGCCTTTGCTTCGTCGGTCATTGAAGCAATATATCTGTCACTGAGAACCTCACCGTAATTTGCGGCAGTTGCACCGAAGGTCTGTCTGGGGATGGGAGTATCTCCGTCACTCTGAATAGCTGCACCCTCATAAATGGGATATTCAGGGAAATTATACTTTGCAAAAATGTTATATCTTACACCCTTGCCAATCATTTCCGTAACGGTGGAGGTGTGATTAAGCTGAACAGTATTATAATAACCGTTAATCTTTGAAATCATTCCTGCATATTCATCCTTGCAGCCTTCAAAGATAAAGTCGATTGCTCGGGGAGTATTTCCTGTTGTTACCATTGCCCAGTAAGAAGGCCATGAAGCAAATGTGTCTCTGAGAACAGCAGGAAGAAGCTCACTCTTGATTCTGTCAACAAGAAGGTCAATTGCTTCAGCTGTAAGACCGAGAACCTTTGCATTGTTGAAAAGCTCAACAAGAGTCATTACCAAAGCGGCAACTGCATCATCTTCAATGATATTTTCGTTCTCGATATACCAGGCTGCAAAATTTTCAACAGCCTGATCGTCAAGATAAATATCACCTGTAAACAGTGCTGTCATAAAATCAATACCGTCAATTGAGGGAGCAAGGTAAGCAATGTCATCAACATATGTTTTTGCATGTTCTTTGTTCATTTCAACATAAGCTGCAATAACATTTGCACCGTAACAGCGTCCCACAAGGTTAACCTTATCCTTGCCTGTTGCTTCAATAACTCTGTCAATGTAAGCCTCAAGCTCTTCACCTGTAACAAGAGGACTCAGACGCCAGTCATACCAGAAGCGGTAATCCCAGGCACCGTAATTTCCGTTCTTCTTTGTCACCTCAACAGTTGAAGAATGGTTGGCAGGATGTGTACCGTTACTAGCTTCACCGTTTTTATCAAGGGCGGATTTTTCAAAAATTCCAACAAAAACATCATGGAAATCCTTTGCCCACTTTTCATAATCATCAGAAATCATACCGATGATGAACTCTGAAATGAGTCTTTTTCCATCCTGTTCAAGAATACCCTTGATGTCAATATCAAAATCGGAAACCCATTCACCGTCTGTGTTGTAGATATTGTTTGTCTGAGCACCGGTGACGTAAATTGTGGGATACTCCTCTTCAACAGCAAGAGCAGGCACTGCAATGCTGAAAATCATCAGAGCTGTCAGAAAAACACTCAAAGCTTTTTTGAACATAATTCAATCAACCTTTCATTTGTTTTATTTTTCTTATTGTAACATTTATTTGTTAACAATTCAATAACTTAATGTTGCGTTCTTGAATTTTATTAACTTTAAATTCATTTTTCAGCCGGTTTTACTCTTTAACGCCGTAGCTTTTGGAAAGTCGGCTCAGAGCCTCACTTCTTGAAATTTTACCCGTATTGCAGTCAATCATAATCTGAACATCCTTATCCTTCAGGTCATAAAACAGCCACGCAATATAAGCAAGCAGACCGCCGATTGCGGGAATAAGCATAAATATAATCCAGAGTACATTCAGAGCGTGGGGAGTCTGAGTTACACCAAGCTCCTGGAGTTCCTTGAAGGAGCTTGCTTCAACAACCTTCCAGCCCACAGACTGAAGGCCGAGAATATAAAATCCGAGAGAGCCTGAAACTGAGCCTGTAAGCTTTGCCATAAAGGTCTGAACAGCAAAGGTGATACCCTTTGCCTCAATGCCGCTTTTGAAAAGACCGTACTCTGCACAGTCAGGAGTGAACATAAACATTTCAAGTGCAACAACCGCAAGAGGAATTGAGCGTAATGTAAACAGAATTATGTAAAGAACTATGTTTCCGTAGCCGACAGCCCAGGTAATAAAGCTGAGTATCACATAAGCAAGCAGACAGATACGGTTAACCTTCATCTTGTCATATTTGCGGATAATCTTCGGCAAAAGCAAGGCAATGACAAGCTGAGGAACAGTTCCGACTGCTCCGACGACCAAGGAGAAGAGAGTGCTGTTGAACAGATAATAGGAAACGTGGAGCGTAAAGGCGTTGCCTATGTTCAAAGCAGAATAGAAGAAAAGACCCACATAATAAATCAGCAGATACTTGTTTTTGAAAAGATAAGAAAGCATTCTTCTTATGGTAAAGGGAACCTCTTCTTCAGATTTGAAGCGTTCCTTGAGCTTATATGATGCGGGAAGCATCAGAGCAAAGGCCATAACACAGATGATTATTGCGATAACACCGTAATTAAGACCCACCTCTTCACTGATAAGAACAGTGGTAAGAGTTGAGGTGACACCGACACCGGCATAGGTTGCAATGCTCTTTACGGACTGGATTGAATTTCTTTCGTCAACGCTCTGACTCATTGAGGTCAGAATTCCGAAAATGGGAACATCACACAGGGTATAAGCCGTATCCCAGAGCATATAAGCAATTGCAAACCAGGCAAGCTTCACTGTTTCTGATGCCGCCGCGGGAATGACAAAGGTCAGCACAGTGACAATGGGAATCAGAACAGTTGAAACACGAAGCCAGGGAAGATATTTTCTGCCGCTTTTGAATTTGATTGAGTCAAAAATCATTCCGAACAGAGTGTCATTCACCGCATCCCATATCTTTACAACAAGCATAACGGTTGCTGTCTTGGTAGCATCAATACCGAGAAAGAGAAGATATGTTGCAAGACACCCGTTAAAAAGAGTATAAATCATATTCTGACCTGCAAAATATGAGTAATAGCTGCCTCTTTCAAGAGGCTCCGTTGTCCAGCCCTCTTTATTCACAAAGAGCTTTTTAACCTTTGAAGCAAGTTCCATTTTTTAATTTCCTCCTCTGTTATAAGCCTTTTTACCGACCTTAATGTGCCGCACCGCAGGAGCAGATTTTGTTCATTCCGAAAATTTTCTGAAAAAAGTTGATTATCTTAAAAATAATCTTCATTATGCCTGAAGCATGACAATTACATTCACAACTGTCCGCATCGGAATATCCGCAGCTTATACACTTTCCGTCTTTAAAATTATGAGTCGGCTGAATTTCCTCAGTTCTGACACAGTTACACAGGGTGCAGACAGAAATTCTGAGACCCGAAGCTGAACAGGTAGCCTTGTTTGTCACCTGCCATTCACCGTATGTGTGGCTGCAGCTTCCCTTCAAAAATGAATCTGCTTCATTGAACACTCCTGCCACATGGTGCCCTTTCGTGTCATAAAAAACAGTCATCAGCATTCCGTTGTCAAGCTGAATACCCGAAGGGTCTCCCATATCATAAGATGAAGTGTTTTCATAAATCAGTTTTGTTTCCGCGATATACCAAGGCTGCGCCGTATTGAACACACGGGCATAAATTTTTCTGGGAGAGGGAGTCTGTGACCAGGTAACGAAAAGGCTTCCGTTATTCATACGGTAAAATCCTGCCTGCATTGCGTTCGGATTTGTGCTGCCGATTTTTCTCCATGTTGCACCCTTATCCTCTGAGACAAAAACATCTCCCCCGGGATCACCGGGATTATATGTATAATATCTGATCATTGCATAAGTAACATCATCGGCTGTAGTTCCGAATGAGGCCTCTGTTGTTCCGTAACCGAATACACTGAAAGCGGAATCATTTCCGTTTGAGATATATTCATCGGTAAACTCCCAGTCTCCGTCGGCATTAAGGATTGCTCTGACATTGACCGTGCACCATTTTGAACGGGAAAAGGAATCGGAAGCGGCAGAAGACATACCGTAAAGGGGAATTAAAATACTTCCGTCCGAATATACGGCAATGTTACCTCTTTTTGCACAGTTGCGGTCAAGGTGGCTGCTTGGAATTTCCGTGGGCGCTGACCAGGTTACGCCCTCATCCCTTGAATACATAATATATGTACGTCCCCAGGTATACCAGGCGGAGCCTTCATTCCAGTACTGATGTCCGCCGACACGGGAATTCCCGGGAACACGGGTAAAAAAGGTAAAAAGTAAGGTTCCGTCGTTCAGTCTTGCAAGATTCGGGTCTCTTGCTTCAACAGACAACACTGCATTGTTTTTTTCAGCATCGGCAGAATTGTAATAGAACCTGTTTTCCGTCTTGCTGTACCACACACCAAGACCCCACTGGGCAAGCTTTTCAGGGCTCACAAGCACCTCAGGCTCCTCCCAGATCTTGCCGTCCGCAGATCCGTTCACCTTGACAATTGTGCCCAATGAATCACCGAACTGATAAGGTGCATGAGATGTGTCCGACAGGTTTTTGTAGCTTACAAGCAGAAGACTGCCGTCATTCCTTTTGACAATGTCGGGAAAGAGAAAATCATATCCGTTTTCCTGAAGAATTGTAACATCAGGAACACCGTCTGAAGCTGCAGCCGCATCAAGCACAAAGGCAGATGCCGCAAGAACAAAGCAAAGAAAAATCAAAAACAAACGTTTCACTGCATATTCTCCTTTAAATATTATCTTTTTGCTGCTGCAACAGCAATCCGCTTACAGCAGCAGCTCAATCCCCACAACGCCGTACTTTTTCTGTTCATCCTCAGAATAATATTGCTTCATATCCGAGGGACAAGCTTTATTAATGTTTTCTTTAGTATATCCGCATTTCAGAAGCGGCAAGCTTTCATATAATTTTTCAAAGCTTCCGAATTTATGAAGCCTCTGAACAACCGCACTGAGAGTCTCTCCGTCATCGGTATTGGTAAAAACAATCTTATCCCCCGCCTTAATCTTCTGACGCTTTTCGTCAAACAAACGAAGCTCAATTGTTTTTTGACCGTTTTTTATCATGGCAAAGGGCGCAGGATTAAGCTTCATATTATGAACAGTTTTCTTTTTAAGCAACGCAACCGTTTCCACATGCACTGTTCTCGGGAACATATCAACAGCGGTATATTTCTCCGTCTCATAGCCGAGACCGGCAAATATCTTACAGTCTCTTGCAAGCGTTGCGGGGTCACAGGAAACATAAACCACTCTGTCGGGATTCATCTGAACAACAGTTCTGATAACGTCCTCACTGCAGCCCTTTCTTGGCGGATCAAGAACAATCACATCAGGTCTGATGCCCTCTTCATAAAGAGTTTTTGCCGCACCGGAAGCGTCGTCACAGATGAAGCGTGCATTTGTGATTGAATTGTTTCTTGCATTTTCCTTTGCATTTTCAATTGCCTGTGGAATAATTTCAACACCGATAAGCTGCTTTGCCTTGTCAGCCATTGTCAGACCGATTGTACCCGTACCGCAGTAAAGATCAAGAAGCACCTCTCCGCCCTTAAGCTGTGCGTATTCGGCGGCCTTTCTGTAAAGAAGCTCTGTGCCCTCAGGGTTGACCTGATAGAAGGACAAGGGCGAAATTCTGAATTTCAGACCGCAGAGCTCATCCTCAATATAATCTCTTCCCCAAAGAGTGACACATTCATCACCGAGAACAACATTTGTGTCCTGCTTGTTGATGTTGAGAACAATTGATTTTATGTTTTCGTCAGTCTGAGTGAGAGTGTCAATAAGCAGATTTTTCTTTGGTATGCTGTCACCGTTGATAACAAGGCAGACCATAATCTCACCGCTTTTTGCTCCTCGTCTGAGATAAATGTGTCTGAGCAGACCCTTACCCGTTTCTTCATTGTAAACGGTTGCCGTGGTCTGATGAATATATCTGCGGATAGCTGACACAATGGGCGCAAACTGCTCCATCTGAAGCATACAGTCCTCACACTCTGCTATACGATGGCTTCTTCTTGAATAAAAGCCCGCAATAACTCTGCCGTCTTTGTCAAGCCCAAGAGGAAGCTGAACCTTGTTTCTGTATCTTTCGGGATTTTCAATTGAAAGAATATCCTCCGCTGCAAAGCCCACCGAGCCGATTCTCTCCATTGCATCGGTCACAGACTGCTTTTTCACCTCAAGCTCCGTTTCATAACTGATATGTCTGTAGGCACAGCCGCCGCATTTTGAATATACGGGACAGTCAGGCTCAATTCTGTCAGAGGAAGGAGAATATATCTTTTTGATTATGCCGACAGCATAATTTTTTTTCACCTTTATTATATGCACAAGCAAATCGTCACCGACTGCCGCACCGTCAACAAATACTGCCATATCCTCAAATCTTCCCAGACCGCTGCCCTGAGAGGTCAGAGTTGTTATCTTAAGGCGTATTTCCTCATTCTTTTTCAGAAGCATATTTAACCTCTTTCGTTTACTTTTTATTTTTTGCCGCTTTCACTGCATCTGCTCTTTCAAACTCCATACAGACTGCAAGACCGCCGAGACTGCTTTCTTTTGCATAAATTATTCCGCCGTGCTTTGAAATAATTTCACGGCAGATTGAAAGTCCGAGCCCCGCAACCTTTCTTCCCTTGTCAGAGGTATAAAGAGGCTCAAAAATCACCTCGTGCATCTCGTGGGGAACTCCCCTTCCGTTATCGTGGATTTCTACATAAACCTTATCCTTATCAGAATAAAAGACCACCTTAATCAGATGCTCGTCCTTATCAAAATGCTTAAGTGAGTTGCCGAAAATATTTCCGCAGACTCTTTTGAATCTGCTTATGTCAACGAAAACACTTGTGTCTCCGCAGCTGTTTTCCCAGGTAACACTTACCCCCGCATTTTCAAGCTCATCGGCATAATCGTCGATAAGGCTCTTTTCAATTTCGGCCGCAGTAATTTTTTCAAAGCGCAGATTTGAGGACATATTAAAGCTGAGATATTCGTCAAATTCATTCACAAGCTGCTGAATTTCAACACTTTTGTCATAAACGGTATTAAGATATCTGTCACGCTTTTCAGCAGTAATGGTATCCTTCTTGAGTCTCTCCGTGTATCCCATAATTGAGGTCAGCGGAGTTTTGATATCGTGAGAAATCGAAGCAATAATTCTCCGCTGATGTTGCTGCTGCTTTTCAAGATTTTTAGTCAGAGAAAAAAATCTCTTGTATAAAAGCCCGGCATAGCCTTTGATTTCCAGAGGCACAAGATTACCCGTTTCGTCGTATTCCTCAATTGCTCTGTAAATCTTCCGATAGGGTCTGAGCATCATAATATAAATTATGAATATAAAGATACACAGCACCGTTATTCCCAGAAAAAGCTCAATGAAAAGAAATGACACCAAATTACGGTCATCGGCCACGTGCTCTCTCAGAAAATAAACTGAGGATTCAATGGAATATGCCTCATCCTTATACTGAAAGGGAACCTGTGATTTAACATCAAGAATTGTCCATGTGTCACCTTCAGAGGAGGAAATGATTTCATTTTCACTGTTTTTGATTTCAATAATCAGATCATCATAAGAATCAACAATTTCCTGCCATTGCTGAGTTGATTCTGCATTGACAAGCTTTTCAATTATTACAAGGTTATACCGCTCAAGAACAGCCGCATCATTGTAAGAAGCATCAATGATATTCTTTGTTGCATAGGCATTGTAAACAAAAGAAAAAAGAACAACAACAGCAATAAGGGTAATAAAAACTGTCAGCTGAAGCCTTCCGTTTTTTTTCATTCTGATTCTCCTTTATTTATAAGCCTTGACAAATTTATAGCCTACGCCCCAGACAGTTTTTATATATTCATTGTCGGGATCGATTTTGTCACGGATGCTTTTGATGTTGACGGCAACGGTACCGATGTCACCGAATTCCGTATCCCAGACATTTGCAAAAATATCCTCTCTTGTAAGCACCTTTCCTGCATTTTCCATCAGATATGCAAGAAGCTGAAACTCACGTGTTGAAAAATTAACGGACTCACCGTTTTTCTCAACAGCCATTGAGCCCTTGTTGATTCTGATATCACCGATTTTTATGATATCCTCTTCAAGTATTCCTGATTTTCTTTCTTCTCTTCTGAGATGAGCCTTGACTCTTGCAATAAACTCCTCAACAACAAAGGGCTTTGAAATATAATCGTCAGCACCCACCTCAAAGCCTTTGACAGCATCCTGACTGTTAGATTTTGCAGAAACAAAAATAATGGGACAGGTAACCCTGTTTCTGACAAAGCGGCACAAATCGTCACCTGATATTCCGGGCATCATAATGTCAAGAGAAATCAGAGCAATATCATTCTCATTTGCGACTATGTAATCATAAGCCTTGTTGCTGTCCGTAAACACAACTGTTTCAAAGCCTTCATCCTCAAGGGCATCGGAAATAAGCTCCGCGATGGAAATATCATCATCAACAATCAGAATCTTAGCCATAGCTGTCACCTCGTTATACTTTCTGATTTATATAATAATACAATTTTTCCTAAAAATAAAGATGTAACACCTATTTTTTCTCACAGCCGCAGAAAATCTTTCCCCTTGACAATGTAATACACCGCGGATATAATCAGAAAAGCAGCTTTAAAGGAGGTTGAGTTATGAACAAAAAGGTTTTAACAGGAATGAGCGGCGGAGTTGACAGTGCCGTTTCCGCTTATCTTCTCAAGGAACAAGGTTATGAGCCGATGGGTGTAAACTGCCGTTTTTTTAGCCCTGACAACACCTTTATTGCTGAAAAAAGCTGTTGCTCTGCAAAGGAAGCTGAGGACGCACGCAAGGTTGCCGAAAAGCTCAGCATACCCTTTGAAATTCTTGATTTTTCACAAGCCTTCAAAGAAAAGGTTATCGACAATTTCATCTGCGTTTATGAAAACGGAGGCACGCCCAATCCCTGCATTCAGTGCAACAGATTTATGAAATTTGACAAAATGCTCGGTTATGCTCTTGAAAAGGATTTCTCCTTTGTTGCCACAGGGCATTACGCTCAGTGCATATATGACAGAGGCAGCGGACGGTATCTTCTGAAAAAAGGCACCGACATCACAAAGGATCAGAGCTATGTCCTTTATTCTCTCAGTCAGCATCAGCTCAGCCACACTCTTTTCCCCCTTGGTGATATGACAAAGGCACAGGTCAGAGAGCTTGCCGCAGACCTTGGCTTCATCAACGCAAAAAAGAAGGACAGCCAGGATATCTGCTTTGTTCCCGACGGCGATTATGCCGCCTTCATTGAGGGTACCACGGGAAAAAGCTTCCCTGACGGTGAATTTGTTGACACTCAGGGAAAGATACTCGGCACCCACAAGGGAATCATCCGTTATACCGTTGGTCAGAGAAGAGGTCTTGGACTTGCACTTCCCGCCCCTATGTATGTAAAGGAAAAGGATGTCGAAAATAACCGTGTTATTCTTTGCGATAACCAGAGTCTTTTCTCAAAGCATCTTGATGCTGAAAACATCAACCTTATTCCCTTTGACTCAATCAGCGGCTCAATGAGATTAAAGGCAAAAATCAGATACAGCCACAAGGAGCAATGGGCAACTGTCACTCAGACCGACGAAAACACTCTGCACGTTGAATTCGATGAGCCTCAGAGAGCAATCACCAAGGGGCAGTCTCTTGTGCTTTATGACGGTGAATATGTTGTCGGCGGCGGAATTATCAGATAAATATCAAAAAACAGATGCATCGTTTGTATCTGTTTTTTTTTACTTAATACAGGGATTTTATGAGAATAAATCGTTTTTCCGTGAGAGAATTTACATAAATTCGGATAATTTAACTATTTATTAGTATAAAGCACCAAAAAACCATTGGTCAATTTGTATAAAAATTCGATTGACAAACAAATTAATTTGTACTAATATTATTTTAAATACATATCAGATTAAGGTTGATATATGAAAGATTACTCCCTCTGCAGCGACAATAAACTGATTCAGCTTATAAAAAACAACGACACAAAGGCCTTGAATGAACTTACACAACGGTGTCTGACTGTTGCATCAGCTCTTGCAGAAAGATTTCATATCAAGGATTTTGAGCTTTCCGATCTGGTTCAGGAAAGTATGCTGATTTTCCCCTCTGTCGTTTCTTCTTATTCAGAAGACAAGGGTGCTTCTTTCAGAACATATTTTTCCGTCTGTATCAGAAACAAGCTGATTTCACTTTCACGTTCAGCCGCAAGAAAAGAAGATATTTCCTTTGTCGGCTTTGATGAAATTCCCGAAATCTCTCTTGATGAAGACAGTCCCGAGGATGCTGTAATTTCCGAATGCTATCTTACCGAATTCGAAAATGAGCTCAGGGAAATTCTTTCGCCCTGTGAAATGAAGGTCATCACTCTTTATATGGGCGGCTGTTCTTACAAAGCAATTGCCGAAATGACGGGTCTGACCGAAAAGGCAGTCGACGGTGCAATGCAGCGCTGCCGAAGAAAAATCAAAAATAAGCTTCATCCCGAAGCTTAATATATGCCCTGCTCTAGTGAGGAAAAATCGGTGCAATTCCGAGGGGGGCGATATAAATTTAAGCGAGGTAAAAAATCATGTACGAAGACAAAACTCTCAAATGCAAAGAATGCGGCGCAGAATTCATCTTTACTGCCGGCGAACAGGAATTCTATGCAGAAAAAGGCTTTGAAAACGAGCCTCAGCGTTGCAAGGAATGCCGTATTGCACGTAAAAACAATGCAAGACCTGCAAGAGAAACTTTCATTGCAACTTGCGCAAAATGCGGCGGCGAAGCAAAGCTTCCCTTCAAGCCTACAGAAGGCAGAGACGTTTATTGCAGTGAATGCTTTGCAAAGATGAAAGAGGAAGAAGAAGCATAATTTATATTTGAAGGTTTTTCT
The DNA here is from genome assembly GCA_045659065.1 of Acutalibacteraceae bacterium. Lineage (GTDB taxonomy): Bacteria > Bacillota > Clostridia > Oscillospirales > Acutalibacteraceae > UBA6857. The sequence continues at coordinate 39,902 of JAZOWF010000035.1, read as the reverse complement.
GATAAATAAATAATGTTTTGAGGCTGTCTAAAAAAGACAGCCTCCCTTTTTTTATGTGATTTAAAAAAGAAAAATATCTTCCGACGGCTCTCTGACAAAGGTCATCCTCTCTTTTGTCAATGGATGCACAAAGCTTATATGACGTGACCAGAGGGCAATAATCGGGCACTCATCCCTTGCGCCGTATCTTCTGTCACCGTAAATGGGCATTTTTCTTGAAGCAAACTGAACTCTGATCTGATGGGTTCTGCCTGTATGAAGGCTGACTCTGACAAGGCTTTTTTCTTCGTTTTTCTGAACAACGGAATAACTGAGAAGGGCCTTTTTTACTCCCCTTCTTTCTTTTTTCACGGTGAAGGATTTGTTCTTACCCTTGTCAAAAAACAGCAGATCCTCCATCTCACCCTCCGCCTGCTCCGGACAGCCGTGCACCGCAGTGACATAAGCCTTTTCCATTGTTCTGTCGCTCACCTGGCGTGAAAGCTCTGCGGCACTTTCCTTTGTCAGTGCATAAACCATAACACCCCCCACCTCTTTGTCGAGTCGGTGAACGGGATACACCTTACAGCCCATTTCCTCCTCCAGAAGAGAAACCATACTTTTTCCCCCGCGGGAATCCTCCTGAGAAAGCAGTCCTCTTTCCTTTATGCAGACAAGGACTGCATCGTCACGGTAAATTACTTCCATAATATCAACCTCAAAAAAAGAGCTGTGACCTTAAAATCACAGCTCAGATTTTTATTTTGCGTAATCGGTAGCTCTTGTTTCACGAATCATATTGACCTTGATCTGACCGGGATATTCAAGCTCCTGTTCAATCTTTTCAACAATGCTGTGAGCAAGAAGTGCAAGATCCTCATCACTGACAAGCTCGGGCTTGACAACAATTCTGACCTCACGGCCTGCCTGGATGGCATAAGCCTTTTCAACACCCTCAAAGGATTTTGAGAGGTTTTCAAGGTTTTCAAGACGCTTAATGTAATTCTGAATGTTTTCACGTCTTGCACCGGGTCTTGCTGCTGAAATTGCATCAGCTGCCTGAACAAGACAAGCAACCAATGTCTTAGGCTCAACATCACCGTGGTGAGCGTGAATTGCATTGATAACTGTCTCGTTTTCCTTATATTTCTTAGCATATTCAACACCAAGCTCAATGTGTGAGCCTTCCTGCTGATGGTCAATTGACTTACCGATATCGTGAAGAAGACCTGCACGCTTTGCAAGCTTCACATCAACACCGAGCTCTGCAGCCATAAGACCTGCAATATAAGAAACCTCAAGTGAATGATTGAGAACATTCTGACCGTAGCTTGTACGGTATTTGAGACGGCCGAGGAGCTTGACGATTTCAGGATGTACACCGTTGACACCTGCTTCAATAACAGCTCTTTCACCTGTCTGCTTGATTGTCTGATCAACCTCACGCTGTGCCTTGTCGTGAATCTTCTCAATAAGAGTGGGATGGATTCTGCCGTCGCTGATAAGTCTTTCAAGAGTGAGTCTTGCAACCTCTCTGCGCACGGGATCAAAGCTGGAAAGGGTGATTGCTTCAGGTGTGTCATCAATGATGAGGTCAACACCTGTGATTGTTTCGAGAGTTCTGATGTTACGTCCCTCTCTGCCGATGATACGGCCCTTCATTTCGTCATTAGGCAGAGCAACAACGGAAACTGTCGCTTCTGAAGCGTGATCAGCCGCACAGCGCTGAATTGCAGTTGTGATGATTTCTTTTGCAAGATTATCACATTCATCATGAAGCAACTGCTCGTACTCCATAACCTTGACTGCCTTATCTCTTTTAAGATTTTCTTCAACGATGTGGATTAATTCAACCTTTGCCTGTTCTTTCGTATAGCCCGATATTCTTTCAAGCATTTCTAACTGACTTCTTTTGATGCTCTCTGCTTCGGAAAGTTGATTTTCTGCAGTCTTGATTTTTTCATCAAGCTGCTGTTCTTTTTTCTCAAGGTTTTCAACCTTTTTATCAAGATTTTCTTCTTTTTGAAGCATTCTCTTTTCCTGTCGCTGAACCTCGTTTCTTCTTTCACGAAGATCACGTTCAGTTTCGGTTCTGAGCTTATGGATTTCATCCTTTGCTTCAAGAATAGATTCTTTTTTCATTGTTTCAGCTTCGCTTACTGCCTGATTGACAATACGGATTGCCTCTTCGTTAGCTGAGCCGATAAGTCCTTCTGCTGTCTTTTTTCTGTGAGCCTGGCCAAGAATGAAGCCGATCACTGCAAAAACACAAGCGCAGACAATTGCAATAATAATTGTTGTTAACCATTCCAAAGTAGCAGCACCTCCTTCTTTTTTAATTTTTTCTCAGGACTTAGTGAAAGTCCCGGGGCGGCAATATCCATATAAATCAATTAAATTCAAGCCTCTCATCAGAAAGATTCGGGTAGGCTCCTGTGAGTGTGCGTAAACTGATATTGCCTCAGATCATCAAAAGAATTACAGTAAAGTTACTCGATGATAATGAAATACATTATCCATTTCATTTTAAGATAAATTATACAATATGTCAAGTCAATACCCAAAATTTACTGTAAAAATTATTTAAATGATATAAGTTTTTTCCAAATTCTTCCGTCACTCTGAAAACAAAAAAACAAGCGGCCTGCTATGTGAAAAGCAAGCCGCTTAATGCTTATTCGGAAAATTTAAAGCTTATTCCTCTGTTTCTTCCTCAGTATATTCTGTAAATTCGGAATCCTTGTGCTTCTTGGTCATCAGGAAGCCGACAAGACCGCCCAATGCAAGCAGACCTGTGGGTGCAACAACAAGCTCGATGTTTTCTGTCACTGTTTCAACAGCATACTGAATAACTGTTTTTTCTGTCTGCTGAACAGTTGTTGTCTCATAAACGGAGGTTGTTACAATGTTTCCCTGTGCATCTGTTGTGTATGTATCACCGAGAAGCTGCTTGAAATATTCAAAATCCTGGAAATATGAGGTTGTGCTTTCAGCCTCTGTTGTGGGATAGGTTGTGAGGAACTCCTCTGCTGAGGAAGCTGAGGTGGTAACCTGAGCTGTGACACCTGTAATCTCCTGGAAAATTGATGTAACAATCTCATTGTCAGGCACAATTGAGCCGACAAATTCACCAATCTGACCAATAATGTCTGTGCTGTCAACAGTTGTTGATTCATCAACCTCTTCCTTGATAATTGTGAAGGTATAAACGGCACTGTCATTGATATTGACTCCGTCGTTATAGAACACACCAAGGACAATCGTTTCTTTTTCAAGCTCGGGGTTAAGGGCCACTGCAGTAGTTGAAGAGTAGCCTACCTCCTGACCGTCAAGAACAACCTTGATGTTTGCCGCATCACCGTTTGTCAGCTGCTGACCGACTGTGATGGGAGTGAACCAGATTTTTTCACTGGTTTCCTTGACATAAATCTCATAATTGAAAACGTCACTGTAAAATTCATTTTCAAGAACAAACCATCCGTTTTCACAAGCCATTTCAAAAAGCTGATTAACAGGCTGCTGCTGAGTGAATTCCACACCTGATTCGGTGAGCATGGTTTCAAGAATAAGTCTTTCAATGCCAAGGTCCTCATCCTTGCTTGTTACAGAAAGAAGCTTGATGGGATCAATTCTTACATCAAAGCCGAGCTCAATAACTGTTGCGTGGTACGCGCTGTCAACATAAGCCTTTTCAACCTCGGTAAGATCCGCATAATTTGATGTGGGCACCTGATAACCGTTTTCAACAACGGTGATCACCTTTGACCAGTAGAAAATTTCCTCTGCATCGGGGTTCTTGCTCATGGGAAGCTGTTCAAATTCAGCAACATAATTCTTGACAGCCTGAAGGGCAAATCCCAAAACAGTGTTGACACCTGAGGGAATGTAATTACCTGTGACTCCTGCAAGAATAATTACAAGGGCACCCTCAAGAGTTGTACCTCTGGGAATAACAATCTCCTTACCGTAAAGAATGTATGTGGCGTTATTTTTAAGAGCCGCATAAACAACGGAAACGGCAGCAACATCGTCTGCTGACTCCTCCTCGGGAAGTACAATTCCGTATTCGGTGAGATAATCTCTCATTGTGTCAATGTCTGAGGTCATTGAAAGAGCAATAACTCCGTAATACATAACATCAATAATCTGATAATATGTCTGAGTGATTTCTTCTTCATCAAGCTCATAAAGAGCCTCATAATTTTCACACTCATCAATAAAATGCTCAATAGTATGGCTGTAAGGATAATCGTCGGGCTTAGGGACAACCTCCTTGGGCACAACAGAGTTAACATCGTCTCTGATGAAAAGATTGTCAAGCCAGGCGTAATTATCAACAGGGATGCTCCATCTTGTGTTACCGGGAGTAAAACTGAGTGTTCCGTCAACGGAAGCGACCACCGCTGAAGCACAAGGTGCAAAAACAGCAAGCATCATTATAACTGCTGTAAGAAGTGCTGAAACTTTCTTCATTTTTTAACGCTCCAAATCAATTTTATATTATTTTCCTATTATACATTATTATACATAGTATATGATACAACTTTACGGCAGAGATGTCAACGAAAAGAATAACAATTTTCTAAAAATTCATCCCTTGTCCCCTTACCCTGAATTGCAGGTCCGTCCCTTGACAATACATTTAGCCTCTGTTAAAATATGATAAACAGGAAAGGAGAAAGTAATATGTCAGAATATGTAAAAAAGGAATTGAGGGTATCGCTTAAAGGTCTTTTCAACGAAGTTTTATTGCTCTTCGGTGTTTTTGGGGCAGTTACCTTAATCGTTTGTATCGGAGTCGGTTCAGCTTTCGAGGGTAGTCTTGATTTTTCAATGCTTTTTGAGCCGGAAGTCTCATCAAGTTTTATTGTTTTTTTTGGTGTTGCTCTTGTTTCTGTTGCTGTTTACTTATATCAGTATTTCAACAATATCCTCGTTTACGGAAACTTCGGCTTTGTTGTCAACGAAAAAACCTATTCCTATCAGCAGGTCTCAAAGCTTAAGAGCGTTCACAGAGGCCGCAACGGAACATTTTATCACCTTTATGTAGAAGATGAGGTCGTTTTCAAATTCTCAACTATGTATGCCAACAAAGATGATTTCATCAGCGTTCTTCAAAAAAACGGAGTACCTATAATTGCCTGACAGCTGAACAAAAATATATCAAAGCAATTGAACACGGCTGTAAGGAGCAATATTGATCTTTAATGTTCTCTTAGTCAAAAATATAATTTTTATAATTAAGCACAAAATCGGTTGAAGCCTGAAGCTTCAACCGATTTTTTTGTTATTCCGTTTTTGCTTAAATAAGCTTTATTCCTCCTGCTTGAGAAGTCCGATGCCGAGAACATCAAGCTGCTCTGTGTCGACAATTGCGGGACAGTCTGTCATAGGCTCGCTTGCATTCTGTACCTTCGGGAAGGCAATAACATCACGAAGGGTTTCAAGGCGGAGCATCTGCATAACAAGTCTGTCAAGACCGAGACCGATACCGCCGTGAGGAGGTGCGCCGTATTTGAAGGCGTCGGTGAGATAGCCGAACTTTTCGTGTGCCTCTTCATCGGAAAGACCGAGAAGATTGAAAATTCTCTTCTGAAGCTCAGGATCAGTAATTCTGATTGAGCCGCTTGCAAGCTCGATACCGTTGAGAACAAGGTCATAAGCATTTGCTCTAACCTTGGCCTTGTCTGTTTCAAGGTAATCAAAGCATTCATCAAGAGGAGATGTGAACGGATGGTGCATTGCAACAAACTGTCCGAGCTCTTCATCCCAGTCAAAGAAGGGGAATTCAACAACCCAAAGAAGATTGTACTTGTCAGCGGGGATAATGTCGAGCTTCTTTGCAACTGTCTGACGAAGTGAGCCGAGCACTGAAAGAGTTGTGGAAGCCTTGTCAGCAACAATAAGAATTACGTCACCGTTTTCAGCGCCGCACTTATTCATAATTGCCTTCATTTCATCTTCAGTCATAAACTTTGCAAAGGATGATGCAACTGTACCGTCTTCACCGATTCTTGCCCAAGCAAGACCCTTTGCACCGATACCCTTGACAAATTCTGTGAGCTTGTCAATTTCTTTTCTTGTAAGAATTGAGAATGCCTTCTTAGCAGTGATAGCTGCTACCTTGCCGCCGTTTTCAAGTGCGCCGGTGAACACACCGAAGCCACAGCCCTTAACTTCATCACCGATGTCGGTGATTTCCATTGCATATCTTGTGTCAGGCTTGTCTGAACCGTAACGCTCCATAGCCTCTGCATAGGTAAGTCTGGGAAGGGGTGTTTCGATTTCAACACCAAGAGCCTCCTTGAAGACCTTTTTCATATATCCTTCGATGAGAGAAAGGATATCTTCCTTTTCAATAAAGCTCATTTCAATGTCAATCTGAGTGAACTCGGGCTGACGGTCAGCTCTCAGGTCTTCGTCACGGAAGCAGCGGGCAATCTGCATAGATCTGTCAAAGCCTGCAACCATTGAAAGCTGCTTGTAAAGCTGAGGTGACTGAGGAAGAGCATAGAAGCTGCCCTTGTGAATTCTTGAGGGCACAAGGAAGTCTCTTGCGCCTTCGGGAGTTGACTTGATGAGAATGGGAGTTTCAATTTCAACAAAACCGTTTTCATCAAAATAGTCACGGGTAATCTTTGTGATTCTGTGACGCATAAGAATGTTCTTCTGAAGATCGGGACGACGAAGGTCAAGATAGCGGTACTTCAGTCTTGTAAGCTCTGAGGTCTGGCAGTTTTCAACAATCTCAAAGGGAGTTGTTTCACTCTTGCCGAGAATACGAAGGTCTGTAACGAAGATTTCGATTTCACCTGTGGGAATTTCCATATTCTTTGAGGAACGCTCTCTTACAACACCCTTTGCCATAAGCACGAACTCACTTCTGAGAGTGAAGGCCTTGTCAAAGATTTCCTTTTCTGTTGTGTCATCAAAAGCAAGCTGAACAATACCTGTTCTGTCACGAAGGTCAACGAAGATAAGAGCGCCAAGGTCTCTCTGTCTCTGTACCCAGCCTGCAACAACAACCTCTCTGCCGCAGTCAGCTGCAGTGAAATTGCCGCAATAATCTGTTCTTTTAAGTCCTGTCATTAAATCCATAGCTGTCACTCCTTATATTTCAAAATTTCCCATTACTGAGGAAAAATCAAGATCATCAAATTCTTTTAAGCTTTCGCTGATTGAAATGTTGAGAAAATCACTTTCGAAGGTATCAAGGCTGAGCTCCTGTTCTTCACCTGATTCCATATTCTTAAGTCTGATAGTTCTGCTTTCAAGCTCTCCGTCACCCATTACAACGGTGAATTTTGCGCCGATTTTGTTGGCGTATTTCATCTGAGCCTTAAGGCTTCTGCCGACAACATCAAATTCAACAAACATTCCCTCACGTCTTAATGCGTTGGCAATTGCCGCTGCTTCAAGAGAAGCCTTTTCACCCATTGTTGCAATATAAAGCTCACACTTGCTTTCTGCGGGGAAGGGAAGCTCCTGATTTGCCATAAGAAGCATAAGTCTTTCAATACCCATTCCGAAGCCGAGAGCGGGAGTATGGCTGCCGCCCACCTCTTCAACAAGTCCGTCGTAACGGCCTCCGCCGCAAACGGTACCCTGGGCACCCGTATCTGTTGAAACAAACTCGAAAACAGTTCTCGAATAATAATCAAGACCTCTTACGATTGTGGGATTGACCTTGAAGTCGATACCCATAACCTTAAGGTAATTCTGAACTGATTCAAAATGAGCCTTACAGTCATCACAAAGGAAGTCTGTGACCTTGGGCGCATCCTTTGCAATCTCAGAGCAGACGGGACTCTTGCAGTCAAGAATTCTCATGGGGTTTCTGTCAAGTCTGCCGAGACAGGTACCGCAAAGCTCTTCCTTTTTGCTTTCAAAGTATGCCTTGAGAGCTGCGTGATAATCCTTACGGCATTCCTTACAGCCGATTGAGTTGATTTCAAGCTGAAGATTCTTTACACCGAGGAAATCAAAAATATTCTGAGCAACGGAAATAACCTCAGCATCAACTGCGGGGTTTGAACTGCCGAGACATTCAATACCGAACTGGTGGAATTCACGGAGTCTGCCTGCCTGAGGCTTTTCGTAACGATAGCAGGATGTGATGTAGCAAAGCTTCTGAGGCATGGGCTCATTGAAAAGTCCGTGCTCAAGATAAGAACGTACAACACCTGCGGTGCCCTCGGGACGAAGAGTGATTGAACGTCCGCCCTTATCCTCGAATGTGTACATTTCCTTTTGCACAACGTCTGTTGTGTCACCTACACCGCGCTGAAAAAGCTCAGTATGCTCAAATACAGGTGTGCGGATTTCTTTATAACCGAAATTCTGTGCAATTTCAAGACAGGTGTGTTCAACAAACTGTCTTTTATAGCTTTCGTTCGGCAAAAGATCAAGTGTGCCTTTGATTGATTTGGTAACTAATGCCATTTATCTGTCCTCCAATATAGAATAATCTGAAAAAAATAAAAACTCCATCTCCAACGCAAAAAACACTGCATTGGGGATGAAGCATAGCTCCACGGTACCACCCCGATTGAATACAAGCTGTATTCCACTCGATGTCTTAACGTGACAAACGGACAAAACTGTCTGCTCGGGAATGTCTTCACCGGGGCTTCCGTAAGGTGATTTCAGCAAGCACACCTCTCTCTGAACGGAGCTGACCGATTACTCTTTTCCGTCTTAGCATTTATATATTATTGAATTCAGTTTTTGGGATTAACAATATCTCTCCAGTCAAGGTCGCCTCTTTCAAGGGCGTGAATGAGAGCCTCCGCAGTTGCAATGTTTGTTGCAACGGGAATGTTGTGAACATCACAAAGTCTGAGAAGGGTTGCCGCATTGGGCTCATTGGGCTTGACTGTGATGGGATCTCTGAAGAATAAGAGCAAATCAATTTCATTGCATGCAATTCGGGCACCGATCTGTTCCTCACCGCCCTGATAACCGCAAAGGAATTTAACAACGTTGAGACCCGTTGCTTCGCTGACCATTTTGCCGGTTGTTCCCGTTGCGCAAAGAGAGTGCTTACTCAGTGTTCCGCAATATGCAATACAAAACTGTGTCATAAGTTCCTTTTTTGAATCGTGTGCAATTAGAGCAATGTTCATTTTTTCGCCTTCTTTCTCATTCTTGCTAAGGTTTATGTTATCAAAAAATCAATTGTTTTTCAATAGATTTTGTGAAAAAAACTGAAGAAACCTTTATTTTGTCAAATCATTATTCCAATTTGATAAAATTATATTTCAAGAGGAACATATTCTCCCGTTATTCGCAAAGCAATGTTGTTGAGGGCGTCAAAGGACAGCTGATTTTTCTTATAAATTGACATTCCCATTGAGCCGAATCTGATTCTCGGATCCTCGGGAACAACACCGATAAGCTGCACCTCCGTTGAGTCAATCACAGAGTCAATGTTAAGCAGTCTTCCCTTTATAACATCCTTTCTGCTGACTCGGTTTATTACAAGGCGCACATCCTCGATTCCCAGAGAGCAAATTTTTCTTGCTGCTATGCAGGCACTTCTGACGCAGACAAGATCAGGTGTTGAAACAACAATTGCTCTGTCTGCCGCTGCAGCTGAAAGAGTGAGTCCCCTGTCAATTCCCGCAGGAGCATCAATGAGAATATAATCAAAGCTGTCATCATACAAAGCAACAAGCTTTTTCATATCCTCTTCCGTTGTATCACCGTAATCCTCGGGGCAGGTCAGAACGGTGATATCATCCTTTTCATAAAGGGCATACTGAGCATCTGCTCCGCCCACAACGTCACCCCAGTCATAAACAAGACTTTCCGTAACGCCCACAAGAAGATCAATACTCCTCAGACAGTCACAGTCAATAAGAAGCACTCTGTGACCCAAAGCTGAAAGAGCCTTTCCGAAGCCGACGGTCAATGAGGTTTTGCCGACTCCGCCTTTACCTGAAGCGATAAGAATTTTTTCTGCCATAATTTTCATCCTACCTTAAAAGAATGTTTTCGTCTGTTTCAGTTTCAGAATTATCCCTTGCTGAAAAATAATATTCCATAATATCCGAAGCAATAGGAGCCGTTGAACCGCCGCTTCCTGCACCTTCAACAACAACAGCAATTGCAATTTCAGGATTTTCATAAGGAGCAAAGGTTATCAGAAGACCGTTATAGGTTTCAATCAGTCTGCCGTTGACCTTCTTTGAAACTGTTGTTGTACCTGTCTTTGCGCCGACCTTTACGGGAACCTTTCTGAAGTCCGCATAGCTTTCGGTACCGACAAGAAGCATACCTCTGTGAACAAGATTCCAGTTTGCTTCACTGAAATTTGCCTGAGAGAGAATTTCTGTTTCTGTTTTTGAAATTGTTGTTGAAAGATCATTGGATTTGACACTGTCAATGATATGTGCCTTATATCTGATGCCCTTATTTGCAATTGTTGCAGCATAAGAGCAAAGCTGAACGGGAGTGAACTGGTTGTTACCGTGACCGATACCCGCCTGAATTGTGAGACCGGGCGTCCAGATTTCACCAATGCTTTCTCTTAAAGCAACGGAGTCGACAGTACCCGAGCTTTCATAAAGCTCAATGCCTGTCTTTTCACCCAGTCCGAACATTGAAAAATAACTGTTAAGCTTTTCAATACCGAGAAGTCTCGAGGTTTCATAGAAGAATATGTTACATGAATTATAAAGAGCATTTATAACATTCTGACCGCCGTGATAGCCTGTGCATCGGGGCTGATAGTCCTCATAATGAGTGTAAATCTGCTTGCAGGTCACAACGGTTCCGCCTCCGATAACACCCTCCTCAAGACCTGCCATTGCAACGGCGGGCTTGATTGTTGAGCCGGGAGTATAAGTACTTCTCAGCGCTCTGTTCCATAAAGGAGTTGAGGGGTCACTGTTAAGCTCATCAGCCTTTTCACTGTAGGTTGAGTTGTCATAGGTGGGGTATGATGCCATTGCAAGCACATCTCCCGTTCTTGTATCTATAGCAACAACGGCACCTGTAAGAGCGTATGTTCTTTCAGTTGACTGCTGCAAAGCGGCAATTCCGTCGGCAAGTGCCTTCTGAGCCACAAGCTGAAGCTTATGTTCAATTGTCACAATAACAGTGTTGCCGTTCTGAGGAAGAACGGTGTATTCCTCATAAGTGTTGCCCGAAGCATCCGTTGAAATTGTCTTTGTTCCGTTTACACCCCGGAGATAAGTCTCCATTGCGGATTCAACACCGCTTTTTCCGATTACATCGTTGATGGTGTATCCCTGATCCTTGCGATTCTCATATTCTTCATTGGTTATGGGACCCACCAAACCGAGAAGATGAGGAGCAATTGTTCCGTCGGTGTATTCTCTTTCACTTGTCACCTTCACAACAACACCCGTGAACAGATCGCTTTTTTCCATAATGACCGAAACAAGGGCACTTGAAACATCAGAGGCAAACTCATAATCTCTGCCCGTATTGAAACCGTTTTTCACCATTGAATAATAAACGGAGGCAATGTCTCTTTGCTGAAAAAGGGTGAACTGCTCAAGCTTATATCTTTCAACAAGAGCGTTGAAGCAGTCGTTGACATCAGCATAATAATTAAGGTCAAGAAAAGCCTCACTTTTGAGATAAGAAATTTCCTTTTCTCTTTCCTTTTCAAATTCAAGCTTACCCTGTTCATTAATAATGATGGGCAGGTTGTTGTTCCATTCAATCTTATTCTTTTCAAAAAGCTCAATCAGAGCAAGAATAATCACGTTTCTTTCACTGTAATCCTTCGGAAAGGAAAGATAAGTGAACATAACCTTGTTGACCTGCTTGTTTGTGACAAGAGGATAACCGTTTCTGTCAAGAATAATTCCTCTGACAGCCTCAACAGGCACATCAACACTTGAAACAACAGCATCCTTTTCCTTTTCGGGATTGATAATCTGTATGTTGAACAAATAAGTCAGAAATGAAAAAGACAGCAAAAATATGAAAACAAGCACAAAAATACTTCTTTTTACCGAATTGTTTTTCCTTGTCATCCTTTTCATTCCTTTCCTCAATAATTCAAATCAGAACAGCCTTTGTCAGAAGCTTCTTTTTTCTTTTGTGATTCTGACAAAGAAATCGATAATGTAATAATAAACAAACACAAACAAAAGTGAATACAGCACCGAGGGAAGATAATAGCTCACAAGAACCTCTGCCGCTCCCTCATAACCCTTTCTGAGAATAAAAATCAACCAGTAAGAAACATTCACTGTCATCAGTGCTCCGAAGCTGACAAGCAGCACAGACCTGATGCTTTTTCTGAAAACAAAGGCTGCAAGCTCTCCTGAAACAAAGCCCACCGTTGTCAGCGCAACGGCAAAAAAGCCGTCACCCACGGGTGAAGCAAAATCCCAGAGCAGACCCGCAAGAGCTCCGTACCACATTCCCGCAGTAGCTCGCTCTGACATTCCGAGACTAACCGTCAGCGGAATCAATGCCATGGCAGGAACAGAGAAAATTTCGGGCAAAGCACCTGAATGCTGCATAAGTGCAGTAAAAACAATCAGAAAAACAAAAATGATTCTTCTGACATAAATCAGTCTTCTTGTTCTGAAATCCATTTTACTGCCCCCTTTGTTTTTTTATTCAACAAGCTCTTCTGTGCCCTGACCTTCAAAATCTGTTATAACATAAACATCTTCAATGCTTTTCACGTCTGCACCCGGTTCAATAACCGCATAGCAGGAAAGATCGTATTTGCTTTCACAAACCTCTGTCACCTTGCCCACAATCAGACCCTTGGGATAAACCCCGCCGATGCCTGAGGTGACAATGATACCTCCGGGCGTTACCGCTGTGCTTTTTTCAAGACCTGTCAGCATACAAAAGCCCTTGAGAGAATATTCAATATCCGTTGTGACATAAGCTGTTTCTCTTGTTTTGCTTTCAAGAGCGCTCACGTTAAGCTCAGGACTCAGAAGAGTCTGAACAACACTGTATGACGGATTGGTCTTTTTGACAATACCGACAAGGTAATTACCCGAAACTACAGGGTCACCGACGCTTACGTCATCATTTGTGCCCTTATCGATAATCAGTGAAGAAAACATATCCGCAGAATCTGTACCGATGATATTGCCTCTTGCCAGAACAAAATCGGGGTTTTCTTCCTTGAGCTCAAGCATTTTTTCATAAGAAGCAACCTTCTGCTCCATCTCATCATAATTAACAATACGGTTTTCGTATTCGGCAATTATCTGTCTGAGTCTTTCAATTTCCTGAATATAAGCACCTGAGCTTCTGAATCTTTTGCCTATCCACTGCGCCTTATCCGTGATAAAAACCGAAGCCTTCTGCAAGGGACTGAAAACAGTTCCCACGGCACTTGTGACAGGTGAGGATGAATTTCTCACCGCAAGCGCAAGAACGGCGCCCACAAGAAGAGCAATAATCACAAGTACAAAGCGCTGAAATTTTCTGCTTTTAAAGAAGTTAAACATTTTTAACACCTCTGAGCTTTTTCAGCCCGATTAAAATCTTTTGCCTGAAGAGGCAAGAATATCCTTTTCAAGATAAATTCCCGTTCCGTCAACAACACAGTCAAGAGGGTTGTCGGCAACGTTGACCGGCATACCTGTCTGCTGAGAAATGAGCTCGTCCATTCCCCTGAGCAAAGCTCCGCCGCCTGTAAGAGTAATGCCGTGCTCCATAATATCTGATGAAAGCTCGGGAGGAGTTTTTTCAAGAGTTGATCTGACTGCATCAAGAATCTGTTCAACGGAATCAGTCAGAGCCTCTCTGATTTCCTCACTTGTAACGGTGATGCTCTTGGGAAGTCCGTCAATAAGATTTCTGCCCTTGACCTCCATTCTGCCCTCACCCTCATAAGCAATTGCAGATCCGATTTTGATTTTAATATCCTCGGCTGTTCTTTCACCGATGAGAAGATTGTATTTTTTCTTGATATAAAGACTGATTGCACTGTCAAAGCTGTCGCCGGCCACTCTCACAGAGCGTGAGGTAACAATGTCACCAAGAGAAATAACAGCAACCTCCGCTGTTCCTCCGCCGATGTCAACAATCATGCTGCCGATTGCCTGTCCCACGGGAAGACCCGCTCCGATTGCGGCAGCCATAGGCTCTTCAATAAGGCTGACATACTTTGCGCCCGCCTCAACAGCAACGTCGTGCACATTTCTTCTTTCAACCTCGGTAACACCGGAGGGGATGCAGATTACAACTCTTGCCTTGGCAAGATATGAGCCGCCCATTGCCTTCTGAATGAATTTTTTGAGCATTTCACATGTAACATCAAAATCGGCAATAACACCGTCCTTAAGAGGACGCATTGCAGTGATTGAACCGGGCGTTCTGCCAATCATTTCCTTTGCCTCAGAGCCGACAGCAACAACCTTTGCAGGTCTTGAGTTGACGCTGATTGCAACAACAGAGGGTTCTCTGATAACAATACCCTTTCCTTTAACAAAAACAAGAGTGTTCGCTGTACCGAGGTCAATTCCGATATCCTGAGAAAACAACATAACATTCTTCTCCTTCCAGAAAAATAATATATAAAAAGTCACAATTATCCATAATAACAGTTATATTATTATATAACATATCTTCTTTTTACTCAATAGACTGAGAAAAATTTTATATATTTTTTATTTTTACAGTAAAAAAAGAGCATCTTCAAAAACAAAAAAACGGAACATTCCCGCAGCTGACCCACGGACATTCCGTTTTTATTTGTTATACCTTTACTTTTGCATAAATGCCGAACCGAGCAAGAGCTCTGCCGCATTCACTCACGGGAAGACCCATAACTGAAAAATAGTCTCCCTTTATTCCCTTGACAAGCATACTGCCGAAGCCCTGAATACCGTATCCTCCTGCTTTGTCGCAAAATTCATCAGTTTCAATATAGCTTCGGATTGTTTCACTGCTGAGCTGATAAAACTCGACCTGAGTGGTGTTTTCAAAGCACACCGTCGTTTCACCGTCAGTGATACACACTCCCGTTGAAACGATATGCTCACGGCCTGACAGGCTGCTGAGCATTTTCTCTGCATTCTCTCTGTTTTCGGGCTTGCCGAGAATTTTCCCGTCAACTGCAACAACAGTATCACAGCCGAGGACGACTATCCCCTTGTTTTCTTCAGAAACAGAGAAGGCCTTTCTTTTTGCAAGCTCAATAACAAGCTGCTGAGGAGTCATTTCCTCTTCAACATTTTCGTCACAGTCAGAGGGTCTGACCTCAAACTCGTAGCCTGCATTTGCCAGAAGCTCACGTCTTCTTGGTGAATTAGAAGCAAGAATGAAGTTTTTCATCAGATTTTTCCCTCATTTCTGAGATTTGCAACCTTAAGAACAAGGGCAACTGTTTTTGCGTCGGCAATTTCACCCCTCATAACCATTTCGACAGCATCCTTAAGGGAAATTTTTTCAACGCTGAGGAACTCTCCCTCGTCAAGATTCTGCTTTGAAGGACTCAGACCTGTTGCGCAGTAAAGATAAATGATTTCACTGCAGTAAGCAACTGTGGGATAAATTGAACCCATATCAATCACCTTTTCAGCAACAACTCCGCACTCCTCTTCAAGCTCTCTGATGCCTGCCTTCATGGGATCCTCACCCTTTTCAAGCTTGCCTGCAGGAAGCTCAAGAAGGTCTCTGTGATAAGGATATCTGTGCTGACGGACAAAATAAAGCTCATCATTTTCAGTCAGCGCCGCAACACAGACGCCGCCGTTATGAAGGACAACCTCTCTTGTTGATTTTGAGCCGTCGGGCAGCTCAATGTCATCAAGTATAACATCAATGATTCTTCCGCGGAAAATGAGCTGAGAATTCAATGTTTTTTCTGTAAAATCCATTTTATCATACCTCTCTTTTCGGCACCGACGCCGTATTTGTTCAGGGGAACATTGTACCATATAAAAAGAAATAATTAAATACCCTGAATTAAAATTTATCCAAAAAACAGAAGGTCTGCTCTTTTCAGAGACTCCGACCTTCTGTTCCTTTTAATTACCAACCGAAATAATCACCGAAGAAATCTTCAAAATCACCCTGATTTCCGTAATAGAAATCCTCTTCGTTTTCATAGCCGTAATAATCCGTTGTTTCCTCCTGGATATTACCCTTATCCTCGACAAGAGTTATGGTAATATCAAAGGTTTTTGTTTTATAAGTTCTCTGCTCAATTCGGCAAAGAGTAAGAGTAAGTGTGTCACCGACTGAGCCCTTTTCAATAAGATCAAGAAGAACACTTGAGTCATCCATATCCTTACCGTTAACGGCAATGATAAGGTCACCGACCTGAGCCTCTGTGTCATTAAGTGAGCTGTCCTCTGCAATGCCTGCAATGACAAGTGAGCCCTGGGGAAGACCCTTGATTGAAACCACAAGAGAATAAAGCTGATAAGCACTTGCTGAAGCATATTCAATGCCGAGTTTGGGCCTGTTTGGAACATACTTATACTGAAGAAGAGACTGAGCAATGGGAATTGCAATTGAGGAGGGAACGGCAAAGCCCATGCCCTCATATTCTGTGTCTGAAATCTTCGAGGAATTTATACCGATAATCTGACCTGCCATATTGACAAGTGCGCCGCCCGAGTTACCGGGGTTGATTGCAGCACTGTGCTGAATAACAGTCATCTTATAGGTTGAATTGATTGAACGGTCAATTGCGGAAACAATACCGTCGGTCATTGAGCCGAAATAATTTGATCCGCCGGGATTACCGATAGCATAAACAGGCTCACCGATTTTCAGTGAATTTGAATCACCGATTTCAACAAGATCAAGACCTGTTTCGTTGATTTTCAGCACACCGATATCTGTTCTTGCATCAGAGCCCACCATTTCTGCCTCGTAATATGAGCCGTCAAGAAGAAGTATTCCGTAAGTCACCCTGGACTCGTCGATAACGTGAGCGCAGGTGATGATATAAGTATATTCACCGTCTTCCTTCCAAAGAACACCTGAGCCTTCACCGTCAAGCTGACCGTTTTTATAAACCAGAACACCCACAACACCGGGTCTTACCTTTTCGGCAACAACAACTGAGTTGATTCCGCTGACAGAATTCTGCTGAGTTGTTTCAATGATGTTTGTTTCTGTTTCAAGAGGAAGTGTTGTCTGCTGAGTTGCATTTTCAACACCGGTCTTTCCTGCCTTATATTCCTTGATTGCTTCGGAAAATCCGATAAGAAAGCAGATTACAAGAAACACACCGACAATTATACCGAGAGTTCTTTTTCCCTTATTCTTTGCAGGGGCTTCAAAATCCTCATAGAAGGTTTCGTAATAATTTTCATTCTGTCTGCCTGCAGGCTCCTTATTTGCGCCCTGTCTCTGAGCCGAATAAGCATTATAGCCGTAATCCGAATTTCTGTTTCCTGCGGGGGCTGCATAGGGATTATAGCCCTGAGTCTGATAAGGTGCTTTTTCTTCAGCCTTGATTTCGGGCTCAGGCTGAGCTTCACGGGGAGGCTGAGGAAAATCAAAGTTTAAAGAGGGCTCAGATGCCTGCTCTGTCTGTCTGTTATCCTTTGACGGAATTTTACCTGAAAGAAATTCTGTGAAATTTTCTTCAAAGAATCCGTCGTTTCTGTTTTCATTGTCATTCATAAGAATGGCTCCTTTCCGGACTGAGTTGAACTGAATTTTAACAAAAATTACTTTTTGATGTAATAAGAATATAAAACATTATTAAAAACTAGTTAAAAACTGCTCAGCTAAGAGGAATTTCAAAAGAAAATTCTGTGTACTCACCCTGCTTGCTTGACGCATAGATCTCTCCGTCGTGCATATTGATGATGGTTTTGACAATATAAAGGCCGAGACCGACACCTTTTATATCGAAGCTTCTTGACTTGTCAACCTTATAAAATCTTTCAAAAATTCTTGAAATTTCCTCCTCGGAAACTCCTGCACCGGAGTTTCTGATTGATACGGTTGTTTTCTGACCGTCATTAACAGCCTTTACCGTTATGGTGCCCTTTTCGGGAGTGAATTTGACAGCGTTGTCAATGAGGTTGTAAATAACCTGCTGAACAAGGTCTTTATCCGCACAGATTATCACATTTTCCAGATCCTCAAAGCCGATAATCTCAATCTTCTTTTCCTCAATCTTTTTCTCAAAGGTAAGAAGGGTTCCGAAAATCTGACTTACCACATCATAATTTTTCGGCGCAAGCCTGACCTCTCCCGCTTCAATCTTTGAAAGATTAAGCATTGAAACAACCATTCTTGACAGTCTTTTGACCTCATTGGAAACAATTGACAGATATTTTCTTTCCTGATCGGGAGGAATTGTTCCGTCAAGAATGCCGTCGATAAATCCTCCGATTGAGGTCATAGGAGTTTTAAGCTCGTGAGAAACATTTGCAACAAAGCTCTTTCGTGATTCCTCATTGTTTTTCAACTCTGTGCCCATTTTGTTCAGAGCCTTGGCAAATTCACGGAAATCTCGTTTTTTATAATTTTCATTTGCCTTATATTCGAAATCTCCCTTGGCATAGTGCTTTGTGATTTCCTTCATTTCACTCAAGGGCTCGGTGATTCCTCTTGCCAATGAATAAATGAGAATGAAAACAATAATCAGAGCAATAATAACGGCGTAGCTGAAGGACTGAAAGATACTCATAATATAGGGTACAAGTCCCTCAAGAGCATCCTCTGCCGCAAAAACAATTGCAACGGTCTGTGAATCGATAACAAGTGGGAAGCCGACAACAAATCTGCCCTGACCGAATTCACCCTCGGTGGTATAATCGGAAAAGCCTCCCGCTACTGCCCTGCTGATATAATCATCAGAAATTTTCATCTGACCGTGAAGCGCACATTCGGCTCCGTCCTCTTTTTCAAAGCAGCTTCCGCAATAAGTTATGTTTCCCTCAACGTCAGAAATGTAATAATCTGAAAGTGTTGAGTCACTCATAACCTTCAGAGTGTTACACAAAACAGCCTCATCCGTTGCTTTTTTGCTTTCGTCAACCATTGAGTCGTTGTAAAGAACGGTATAAGCCTGTGCAATGTTTTTAACATTACCCGAAAGGGTTTCAACCTTATCGTCCCACCAGAGAGCACTGATGAAAACCATCATCAGAAATCCGAGGAACATAAAGCCGACCATAATTGCAATAACAGAGGAAGCAAAATACTTTTTGAAAAGACTTCCTTTGTTTCTTTTTCTGATCTTTTTGCCCATTGAAAGACCCTCTTTCAAGAAAGCGCCTGAAAATTAATTCAGGCGTTTTTCTTTTACTGTGTATTTTTTTGTTTAATCCTTGGTTTCGAATTTATATCCTACACCCCAAACGGTTCTGAGCTCCCATTTGTCTGAAGCACCCTCAAGCTTTTCACGAAGACGCTTGACATGAACGTCAACAGTTCTTGAGTCACCGTAATAGTCATAGCCCCAGACCTCATCAAGAAGCTGATCTCTTGTAAAAACTCTGTTGGGATTTTTTGCAAGGTGGAAAATAAGCTCCATCTCTTTGGGAGGAGTGTCAATCTGAACACCGCCGACCTTGAGCTCATAATTTGTCAGATTGATTGAAAGCTTGTCATAATGCACTTCCTTGATTTCTTCAGAAACAGAGGATGCGCTGCGGCGCAGAACAGCCTTGATTCTTGCCACAATTTCCTTTGTATCAAAGGGCTTGACAACATAATCGTCAGCACCAAGCTCAAGACCGAGCACACGGTCAAAAACCTCTCCCTTTGCAGTAAGCATAATGATGGGAGCCTCAGAAAACTTTCTGATTTCACGGCAGACCTGCCAGCCGTCAAGCTTGGGAAGCATAATGTCCAGAAGAACAAGGCTGGGGCTTTCCTCCTGGAAGGTTGTAACTGCACTTTGTCCGTCATTGGCAATAACAACATTATAGCCTTCCTTTGTAAGATAGAGTCTCAGGAGTTCGCAGATGTTAAGGTCGTCATCGACAACGAGAATTTTTTCAGAATTCATAATAATTTCTCTCTTTCTGTCTGATTTGATTTTTATTATGGGACAACTTCTTTAATTTTACTTTATTATTATGGAATATGTTGCTTTGGAAAATACATTACATTCTTTCGGGTGCATCAATTTTAAGCATGCTGAGAATGTTTTTCATTGTATCTCTGACACAGATGCAAAGGAAGAGTCTTGCCTGCATAAGCTGCTCATCCTCAACACCTACACGGCAGGCGCTGTAGAATTTGTGGAAGAAGGTTGCAAGCTCTGTTGCATAATGTGTGACCTTTGCGGGATCGTAATTCTTTGCCGCATTGATGATTACATCACCGAGGGTTGAAAGATATCTGATAAGCTCTCTTTCCTCAGGTGCCTTAAGAAGCTCAAGCTCCTGAGCTGTGCAGTCTCTTGCCTTTTTGCCCTCAGCTTCAAGCTTTGCAAGAATACTGCAGATTCTTGCGTGAGCATACTGGCAATAATAAACGGGATTCTGTGAGCTCTGCTCAACAGCAAGGTCAAGGTCAAAGTCCATAAGTGAGCCGGGCTCTCTCATATTGAAAAGGAAGCGGACTGCGTCGATGGGCACCTCATTGAGAAGGTCAACAAGAGTGATTGCCTTGCCTGTTCTTTTTGACATTCTGACAACCTCACCGTCACGGACAAGGCGCACAAACTGCATAAGAAGAATGTCAAGTCTGTCAGAATCAATGCCGACAGCCTCCATTGCGCCCTTCATTCTTGCAACATGGCCGTGGTGATCAGCGCCCCAGACGTCGATAGCCTTGTCAAAGCCTCTTTTTTCAAGCTTGATTCTGTGATAAGCAATGTCAGCGGCAAAATAAGTGGGGTTGCCGTTTGCTCTGATAAGAACGTCATCCTTGAGCTCAAGCTTATCAATGTATTCCTGACTCTTGCCTTCTTTGAGAAGCATCAGAGTCTGTACCTGCTTGTTCTTGTACCAGAGAGCGCCGTCCTTTTCATAGGTATATCCGCCCTTTGTAAGAATATCGATTGTTTCTCTGAGCTCGGTGCCGTTATGAAGAGTAAGCTCACTGAACCATAAATCGTAATCGATACGGTATTTTTCCATTGCCTTCTTCATATTTTCAAGGTTCTTGGGAAGAGCGAACTCAACAAGAGCCCTTCTTCTTTCCTCCTCGGATTTATCCTTGAAGGAATCACCGTAAAGAGCTTTGAATTCGGAAGCTCTTTCAACAATGTCTTCACCGTGATAGCTGTCTTCGGGAAGCTCAATCTCTTCACCGAGAAGCTGTCTGTATCTGATATCAAGGGAAAGACCGAATTTATCAATCTGATTGCCCGCATCATTGACATAAAATTCTCTTGAAACCTTATAGCCCGCATAATCAAGAACTGCTGCAAGGCAGTCACCGAGAGCGCCGCCTCTTGCGTTACCCATATGCATGGGGCCTGTGGGGTTTGCGGAAACAAATTCAACGTTAACGGTTTTACCCTGACCGTAATTGCTTCTGCCGTAATTTTCACCCTCCTGTCTGATTTCAAGAAGAACATCTGCATAATATGCATCAGCAAGATAAAAATTAATGAAGCCGGGGCCTGCAATTGTAACCTTTGTAAAATAAGTTTCTGAATAATCCATATTTCCGACAATTGCCTGAGCAATTTTAACGGGAGCCGATCTGAAGGCTCTTGCATTGACCATTGCCGCATTTGTTGAAAAATCTCCGTTGTTTCTGTCTGCGGGGACCTCAACTGAAAAGCTGTTGATTTCACCTGCTGCAAGCTCACCCTTTTCCTGAGCTGCAGAAATTGCTTTTTCAACAAGCTGTTTTATCTGATTTTGTGCTTTATCAACTGTTTTTGACATTTCTTTTTTCCTCCCGGAGAGAATCCGCCGCATGCGGACCTTGCTTTTATTTTAATCTTTTAATTAACAGTGTTTTTCCTTCTGATTTCAACATCGAAGGAGATTGTTCCGATGGGCTTTCTGTCAGCCTCTGTTGCATAGAAAAACCTGAGAGTACCGCCCTGCTCTGTCATATCGGAAATGATACCCTTTGCAACGATATCCATAAACATAACACCGTAAGGAGTTGTATGTCTGGAATAAGTTCTTTCACCCAGAGCAATGACCATATCCGTGCTGATTTCACCGTTTCGGCTTACATAAATTCGTCGACCCTCTCTGACGTCAAGACTTGTCACAATCTCTCTGCCGTCGGAGTCGTGCTCTTTATAAGTAATCACATAATTTTCACCGCTGAAATCAAGGGCCGCATGGGCAATTGTTCTGATTTCATTTCTGTCATCGTCAACTTCCTGCACGGTAATAACGGTTACAAGATAATCAAATTTCATTATAACTTTGCCTTTCATATACCTATTCCATTATATAATATCACACATATATAAAAAAATCAATTTTTAGAGGAATATTTTTTTATTATATTTATCTCTTTGCATTATCTTTATTACAGGCAGCTTACTTTGTTCTTGACATTACGGCATAACAAAAGCTATAATTGACCTATAATTTTTTTCACAGGAAGGTAAAGCTATGTTTCTTTGTTATAAAAATCCCGCTCATATGAGCTATTTCGGTTGGGAAAACGAAGCTCTCCCCCTCGGCAACGGAAAAATCGGCGCAAAGGTTTTCGGAGGTGTTTCTACCGAGCTTATTCATCTCAATGAAAAAACTCTCTGGTCAGGCGGCAAGGATGTAGAAGGCTTCGGCTCAGGTGTAAAAAACGCCGACAAGGGCAAGGCTCTTAAAGAAATTCAGAAAAATCTTGCTGACGGTGACACGGCAAAGGCTGTTCACAACATGAAGCAGCTTGAAGGCTCAATGACAGGCTTCGGTGCTTATCAGTCCTTCGGAAATCTTTATCTGAATTTCCACGGTCACGAAAACAGCGACAAATATATCCGCGACCTTGACCTTGACTCAGCCTCTGCAATTGTTACCTATAAAATCGGAGAGGTATCCTACACAAGACATTATTTCGTCTCCTACCCCGACAATGTCCTTGTCTGCAGAATTCAGGCAGAGGGTGAAGAGGCTTCAATTGATTTTGATGCTTATATCATTTCCGAGCAAAAGGGTGTTTCCTCATCCGAGGGCTGCTCAATTTCCCTTTGCGGCACAGTCAATGCCAACGAGGGTCTCGACGCTCCCGACGGTGCAGATAAAAATTCAATGAAATACGGCGGATACCTTAAGGTTATCACCGAAAACGGAACCTGTGAAGCAAAAGACGGTCAGCTTCAGATAAGAGGCGCCTCTGAGGCTGTTATTATTCTCAGCCTTGCAACCAACTATGTAAACAGTTATCCCGATTATTTCTCTGACGCAGACCCCCTTGAAAAAGCAAGACAGACCGTTGAAAAGGCTTCAGAAAAAAACTTCCCCCAGCTTTATCAGACACATCTTACCGATTACAGAGAGCTTTATAACCGAGTTTCCTTCACCCTCGGTGAAGAAGAATGTCTTCTGCCCACAGACCACATTCTCAAGCGTTTTTCCAAAAAGGGTGAATACAAAAGAAACCTCATAACAACTCTTTTCCAGTACGGAAGATATCTCCTCATCTCCTCATCAAGAGACGGCTCTCTTCCCGCAAATCTTCAGGGCATCTGGAATGCAAAGAACAATCCTCCCTGGTGCTGTGATTATCATTTCAATGTAAATGTTCAGATGAATTACTGGCCGGCATATACTGCAAACATTGCAGAAACTGCTTTGCCCTATATTGATTTTGTCAACTCACTGAGAAAGCCCGGCAGAGTTGTTGCCAACGAAAGCCTCGGCATCGGTGAAGACAAGCCCGACGGCACACCCGATTATGAAAAGGCAACAGGCTGGCTGATTCACACAATGGTCAACCCCCTTGGCTTTGTCGGACCCGGAAGCGACTGGAGATGGGGCTGGGCACCCACCAACGGTGCATGGGCACTTCAGGGAATGTATGATTATTATCTTTTCACAAGGGATACGGAAAAGCTGAAAAACGACATTTATCCCGCAATGGAGGAATGTGCTCTTATGTGGTCACAGCTTCTCATTGAGGACAAGGAAAGCGGCAGACTCATCTGCTCACCCGGCTTCTCACCCGAGCACGGACCTCTTTCAAAGGGCATCACCTATGATCAGTGTATCCTTTACAACCTTTTTGAAGATGTTATCTCCGCTGCCCGTGAGCTTGAAAATGCAGGCTTCGGCGGATGTGTGAACAAGGCGCTGATTGAGAAAATTTCTCAGCAGCTTCCCCTGCTCAAACCCCTTCATATAGGCAAATGGGGACAGATTAAGGAATGGTATGAGGAAGACAGCTTCTTTATGAGAGGCTTCAGAACAAAGGGCGTGCAGAGAAAGCACCGCCACATCTCTCATCTTCTTTCACTTTATCCCTTCCGTCAGATTACTCCCGACAGCAAAACTCTTGCAGATGCCGCCTTCACCACCCTTGAAGACAGAGGCCCCAAGAGCACAGGATGGGGACTTGCAATCCGTCTTCTTTCCTTTGCAAGACTCGGAAAAGGTGACAGCTGTGATGAAATCATTGCCAACATTATGAAAAAAGCAATCCTCAACAACCTCTTCGGCACTCATCCTCCCTTCCAGATTGACGGAAACTTCGGTCTGACTGCAGGTGTGTGTGAAATGCTTGTTCAAAGCCACAGCGGTTACATCCACATTCTTCCCGCTCTGCCCACCTCCTGGAAGCAGGGAGAAATCAAGGGCATTATGGCAAGAGGCAATTTTGAGCTTTCTCTCAAATGGAATAACGGAAAGCTTACCGCAGGAACCGTCCTTTCAAACTGCGGCGGAGAATGCAGTCTGAAATATGACGGAAAAATTATTCTTGTCAGCGACTCAGAAGGTAATGAAATTGAAACCGCCTTTGAAAACGGCGTCACAACCTTTATGACAGAAAAGGGGAAAACATATTCCTTCAGTTAAAAATTTAAAACAAAGAAAATCCGACGAAAATTCGTCGGATTTTCTTCATATATTGACCCTTTTGTCTTATAAAAAATTTGTTTTATTCTGCCATCTTAAGCTTTTCCAGCTTTTTATCAGAATAAATGCCGACAGAAAGAAAAACAATTATAAACAGATGAAAAATTATATCAACTGCCATAACCAAAATGTCTGTCTGAGAATACAAAGCCGCCGCTCTTCCCAGCAGCACAGCCGTGTCAACGGCATAAATTGCAAGACATCCCTTGAGAAAACGGGTGTTTTTCCCTGCCGCCGCAAGAAGCAGAATGTATATAAGGAAATATAATGCTATAAGAAGCAAGGGCAAAAGCAGACTGTCAGAAAATCCGAGAATGACCTCAGTCACTGTCAGAGAGAAGAAATAATCGGTGTTTTTCTTGATTAAAAATCTCAGAACAAAAACCGCCCCGAGAACTATTGCAATAACAAAGGCTGTCATTGCGGATTTGACATTCGTCTGATGCTTTTTAATAATGTCTTCTTTTGTGAAATTTCTGTTCATAATAAACCTCTCTTACCAGGTAAATTTTGTCAGCTGACCGCTGCAAAGCAAATCGGGATAATTCCACTGTCTGAGAATTTCATAGGTGACAATGGCAGCAGTATTCGAAAGATTGAGACTTCTTGCACTGCTTATCATAGGGATACGAAGGCTTGTCTCCGGATTATCCTTCAGCAGCTGCTCGGGCAGACCCGCGTCCTCTCTGCCGAAAATGATAAATGTATTTTCAGGATAGCTTACATCAGTATAAATATGCTGTCCCTTTGTTGTAAGATAGAAAAAATTTCCGCCCTTGTTTTTTTCAAAAAAATCCTCAAGATTTTCATAATAGGTTATGTCAAGAAGATACCAGTAATCAAGACCCGCTCTTTTGAGCTTTTTGTCATCAACGGTGAAGCCCATCGGCTTGACAAGATGAAGAGAAGCGCCCGTTGCGGCACAGGTTCTTGCAATGTTGCCCGTGTTCTGAGGAATCTGAGGCTCAACAAGAACAATATTAAGCTTATTCATTATTTTTCACCAGCCTGAATTTATTTCCTTTATTACCGTTACACCGCTTTAAGCGGCTTTTATTATTCAATATGCTCCGTCTTATTTTATCATATCCTAAGAAAAAAATAAATAGTCAATGTGAAAAATTGCCGATAATAAATAAAGTCCTCCGTAAAATGCTATAACTGTTCCGGAATAGCCCTCGGGCATTTCGGGGAGAAAGCAAAAAGGGGTGAAAAAATGAAAAAAGGTCCTGTTATGACGGGCATCGGCATCGGTATGGCCGTGGGCGGCGCCGCCGCTTATCTTAAGGGCGCAGTTGCCGGCTCGGGTATGAAAAGACAGATGAAGAAAAACATCAATAAAGCCATGAAATCCGTGGAAGGAATTGTGGGAGATATGAAATATATGTTCAAATAAATCCCCCTGTAAAAAGGGGGAGCTCCCCCTACATAACCGAATTCAACTAAGAACTCGGTTTATATTTTCCCGTCACTCTGCTGACGGAAGAAGGAGAATTACTTTGAAAAAATTTATAGCTTTATTTCTGGTTGCAGCTTCCCTTTTCACTCTTGTGTGCTGCAAAAGAAAAGAATTAACCGAGCCTGAATACACGGCTCCCTCGGCAGAAGAAATGCTTTCCAACATAAACTCATCAACGGTTATTTCAAAAGAAAACACCGTCAGAAGCAGCATTGATTATTCGGCTATGGAGGTGCGCGGTGAAGCGGGCGGTAAAAATCTGACTGACCTTATGCCTCTTGAAAAAATCACCTATCAGGATAAGGGCTCATCTGAGGGCCTTTCAACTCAGAAGCTTTCACATTCCCACGGTCCTGCCTCAGACGGTCAGCCCCATTACACCGTTGTGGGCTTTCAGGAGACCTTTGATTCCTTCGGAGCTCTCACTCTCGACAGAGTTTCCGAAGGAAAGGTGCTTTATCTCACCTTCGACTGCGGCTATGAATATGAAAATCTTACCGGTCAGGTGCTTGATGTGCTTAAGGAAAAGAATGTGCCCGCCGCCTTTTTCTGTACCCTTGACCACGTTAAATCAGAGCACAGACTCATTGCCCGTATGATAAATGAGGGACACATTGTGGGCAACCATTCTTCAACTCACCCCTCCTTTGCGGGTATATCAAGAGAAAAGATGATTGCTGAAATTCAGGAGCTTGAAAATTATCTCAGAGAAAACTTTGGTTATGCAGCAAAATATTTCCGCTTCCCTGCAGGCGAATACAACGAAAATGCCCTTGATCTTGTTGAATCTCTTGGTTATATGAGTGTATTCTGGTCAGTAGCCTATGATGACTGGGACACCTCAAAGGTCAGAGGCAAGGATTATGCCGTTGAAAAGGTTATGGAAAGACTTCATGACGGTGCGGTAATTCTTCTTCACAGCGTCTCAAAGGACAACGCCCAAGCTCTTGGTGAAATCATAGACAAAGCAAGAGCACAGGGCTATGAATTCAAGGCTCTGACTGATTATAAGCCCGCATAAAGCAAAAAAGAGATATAAAAACTCTCGTTTTTATATCTCTTTTGATTTAAACAAATATACGCTTTGCTTCGGAAAAGGTTCCGTAAACTCTTTTTCCGTTTTCAACTCGGAAGGCTCTGACCTTGAAATAATAAATCTTGATTCTTTCAAGCTCCTTCACTTTTTTGGTAAGAGTCTTTTTATCCTTGATAACAATTTTTTTCATGTCCTTCATATCTTTATCAAGGGAATAATAAATTGCATATCCGTCGGCACCCTTTACAGCCTCCCAGTTAACCGTGACAACGCCCTTTGAGGCAGAAAGCTTGAAGCTCACGGGAGCAAGACGGGTTTTCAGAGTGATTGACGAGCTGAATTTTCCTCTGCCTGAGGAGTTGACGGCACAGACCTTGAAATAATATTTCTTGTTTGCCGAAAGAGACTTAAAGCTGTACTGAGTCTCCTTAAGCTCCTTTCTCATCTTCCAGGTTTTCCCGTCGGTGCTGACATAAATTCTGTATTTTTCCGCTCCGCTGACACCCTTCCAGCTGAGCTTGAGGGTTTTGTCCTTGATGTTGCTGGCCTTGAGAGACTTAACCTGAGCCGGCTTTGTCAGCACAACAATTTTTGTTGCCGTACCCTTATAAACCTTCCCCGAAGCTCTGACATAGGGTGTTACTGAAAGAGTCAGAGGCTTACCCGAAGGAAGCTTTTTCACCTCAAAGCTGAGTGCCGAGGTAACCTTGAGTGAAACATATTTTTTTGTTGAGGAATCATATTTTTCAACAATATATCCCGTGGCTGCATTCACCTTTGTCCAGGTCAGCTTTGCTGAAGAGGAGGTGGGCGAATAGGACACCTTGGTTTTTGGAATAACAATGCTGAAGCTTTTACTGACACTTCCCTTGTAGCCGCTGCCGCTGACTGCTTTGACAGTAACCTTTGCAGTGCCGGGAAGAACGTTCGAGGAATAAGTCAGAGTATAATCCCTGCCCTTTGTCAGTGTTTTTCCCGAACTTTGCACGGTGACAGCAGGAGTAACAGCCTTACCCGTGTAATTAACGGAAGAGGAAAGGCTTATCTGACAAGTGCTGATGTTTATTTCTGTCCGTCCGTCAAAAAAATCTGCATAAGCCGCCTTTTTGCCTTCAATGAAGCTGAAGTTGTCCTTTGAAAGATTGGGATCGTTAAAAAGATAAGTATTAATATACTTGCCGCTTCTGGGCTTGACAACATCACAAAGGTCTGCCGTGTACCAGCTTCCGTCAACACAGACCTCACTCCAGGCGTGATTTTTTGACTCATTCACAGCAATTATGGCAGGAATTCCCGTTGCATTGCAAAGATCCTTGAAGGCATTTGCATATCCTCCGCAGACGGTTTTTCCGATAATCAGAGCATAGTAGGGGTCATTTGTATATTTTGTCAGATAAACGTATTTTACATTTTCGTCAAGCCACCTGAGATAGTAGCAGACATATTCCATCTGATTTGTGCACACCTTGTGAGCATCGGTGACAATTTCAAGAAGCTTTTCGTTATATTTTTCTCCGCTCGAGCTTGAAGAGTCACCGTTAAGCTCAAGGGTTATGTTCACACTGAAAATGTCACACACATCATTATAGGGTGTGGCACTCATTGCAAGGCTGTTATATCTGCTCCAGTCTCCCCAGAAGCTTGTGAGCCTTGACTTGAATTTGAAAACCTCCTTTGAAAAGGTTTCAAATTTTTTACCGTAAGGTGCATCCGTATAAAAAAACTTTAACTGAACCTTGCAGTAATCTTCAACAGGGTCACCCATAAGACAACCCGTAATATCATTGATAACCCCGAACATTTCATCCTCGGTGACATTCCACTTTCTGTGTTCAAGGTATAAAATTCCTTCATTTGATGATTTTATGCAGTCAGAATAACAGGTCAGTCTCTGCTTCATTTCACTGACGGACATTGCCGCCTCAGATTCAACAGAAAGACCGAGACCTATAACAAAAACAAGAAATATAAAAACGATTGTTTTTTTGAGTGAGGCTTCAAAAAATTTCTTCATTTTAGCTCCTTTGCTTTTATTACTTCAATACTGATCAAAGCACCTTATCAATACTCATTCCCGCATAAGCATTCAGCGACAGAGAAGCAACGTTGCCGCTGAGATATTCGTAATAGCCCTGAGCTCCGACCATTGCCGCATTGTCACCGCAAAGAGAAAGCTCGGGGAAATAAAGCTTCCAGCCGTGCTTTTTGCAAAGCCGGGTAATATCCTCTCTGAGCACAGAGTTTGCAGAAACTCCTCCCGCAACGGCAAGAGTGGAGTGACCAAAGTCAACCATGGCTTTTTCAACGTTTTTCACAAGGCATCCGCTTACGCTTTTCATAAAGGAAGCGCCAAGGTCTTCAACGCTGACCTGTTCACCCTTCTGCTTTGCATTATGGATGATATTGATAACAGATGTCTTAAGACCGGAAAAGCTGAAATCATAAGGTGAATTTTCCACCTTGGGTACGGGAAATTTATAGGCGCTGCTGTTTCCGTTTTTGGCAATTCTGTCAAGGTTGAGTCCTCCGGGATAAGCAATACCCATTGTTCTTGCAGCCTTATCAAGCGCTTCACCTGCGGCATCGTCTCTTGTTCTGCCGATAACGGAAAAATCTGTGTAATCCCTGACCTCAACCATCAGTGTGTTTCCGCCGCTGACAACAAGACAGAAAAAGGGTGGCTTAAGGTCAGGATGAGTAATATAGTTTGCGGCAATATGTGAGCGCAGATGATGAACGGGAATCAAGGGCAGCTTTGACGCATAGGAAAGACCCTTTGCATAATTCACGCCCACAAGAAGCGCACCGATAAGTCCCGGTGCATAGGTGACGGCAATTGCATCAATTGTTTCAAGAGTGCAATCAGCATCGCTCAGTGCCTTCTGCGTTACGGCTG
The DNA here is from genome assembly GCA_045659065.1 of Acutalibacteraceae bacterium. GTDB lineage: Bacteria > Bacillota > Clostridia > Oscillospirales > Acutalibacteraceae > UBA6857. The sequence goes on along the minus strand of JAZOWF010000035.1, from coordinate 9,600 downwards.
AAATTGCCTCAGCGTGTCTGCGGGAAGCAATTTCAGGAACGACACCGCCATAAATTTTATGCTCCTGCACCTGAGAAGCAATTACGTTTGACAGAACCCTTCTTCCGTCTTCAACAACACTTGCCGCTGTTTCATCACAAGAGGATTCAATTGCAAGAATTTTCATTATTCATCATCACCAACATTGAGTTTTTTTGTCATTATCAAAGCATTTTCCTTAGGGTTGGAATAAAAATTCTTTCTCTCCCCTGCTTTTTCATAGCCCTCAGAGGTATAAAGAGCAATTGCACTCTTGTTTCCCTCTCTGACTTCAAGGGAAATGAATGCACAGTCTCTTTCTCTTGCCTTTTCCTCGGCATATCTGAGAAGCTTTTTGCCGAAGCTTCTTCTTCTGTATTTCTTGACAACGGCTACATTTGCAACATAACACTCGTCAACAACGGTGTGCATACCCATATAGCCCACCTTATCACAGAGATATTCCGCAACAAAGAAAACGGCATTTTCGTTGTTCAGCTCTTCCCTAACCGCATCTGCAGACCAGGGCTGTGAAAAGCATTCCTTTTCCGTCTGAGCAATAAAATCCACATCCTCATCTGTCATCGGACGGATAACAAGCTTTGAAAGCTCCTTGGCAAGAGTTTTGACCTCTCTTTCAATTTTGTCGGCACAAAGACGGAAAATTGAAATGTCATCATCCTCGGGATCCCAGATACCCTCACCGAAAAGTCTGACCTTGCTTTCTCCCACAAGTGCCGCTGTCGGCTCAAGATGCTCCTGACCCATACAGATGAACAGATCATATTCCTCTGCCATATATTCACTTAAACGTTTTGTGCGGTGCTCTGACACATCAATACCCTTTTCCTTAAGCACCTCAATGGTATTGTCCACTGCTCTGTCTCCCACAAAAGCAAAAACGCCGGCGCTGTCACATTCAATATCAAGCTTATCGTGACGGCATCTTTTTTCCATGAGCGCCTGAGCAAAGACACTGCGGCAGGTATTGCCGGTACAAATAAATAATATTTTCATATTTTTATCCTTTTCTTTTCTCTACCGATTTTTTAATCACACTAATGCATTTTATATAATATGATTTTTTTTTGAAAAAGTAAAGAGTTTTTTCGTGTTTTTCTTTTTTTCGGGACACACTTAATAATTTATTTATATTTCTTTAAAAGAAATAATATTCATTTGTGCTATTGTATAATGTATAATAAACATTAAGATAGATGTATATTCTCTTAACAACAGGAGGTAATCAACGTGAAAAAGCTTTTAGCAGTTATTCTTTCAGTTATATGTCTGTTCTCCTGCATGGGTCCTACTGCCTTTGCAATCGGAGACATTGTCGGAGGTGTTCTCGGTGACGATATCGGCGGCATTCTCGGAGGAGAGGATGAGCCCATTGTTTACGGTATTACTTATGAAATGGAATTTTTTTCAGATGTAACACTTATCTATCAGCCGATGGCAACTCTCAGCTTCAGCAACCCCGGTACATACATTGTTTCAAAGGATACTCCCATTGCAATTGACCACGAATTCATCTGCTGGGATGACGGAAAGGGCAATTACTACTATGCAGGTGACTCCCTTTATGTTGACGGCCAGATAACTCTTTACGCAGTCTGGAAGGAAAAGACCGACAAGGATGCAAAAATTATCAGAATTATCAAGGCCACAATGGAGGCCCTCAAGCGTATTTTCCAGAAATTCCTCGGCATCTTCGATTCATCAGTTGAGTTTTATGAGAATTATCATAACAGCATCACCGAAACTCCTGACGAAATAACCCTTGAGCTTCCCGTTGCATATGCAGTTTATGAAAAGGGCAGAATCAAGGTCTGCATTGATCCTCAGTCTCTTAACCTTCCCATCTGCATCCCCGTGGGTGACATCAAGGTCAAGGTTAATGAAGCTGAAATTGACCAGACCTTCTATTTCTCAGAAATGCTTGACGGTGAAGGCCGCAACATTCTTCTTATTGACATCGGTGAAATCGCCGCTCCCGCAACAATTTCCTTCACTCTTCCCGAAAAAATGCTCGACGGCACAAACGAAATCAAGGGCTACAAAGAGGTTGAGGGTAAATGGGTTTATCAGACAATGACCCAGATTCAGTCAACAACTGCCTATGAGGTTGTTATCACAGTTGAATAAAAGCTCAAAGACCGAGGCTGTTGCTTCGGTCTTTTTTATTGCCCGGCTGCTTTTTTCAGTTTAACGGATAAGGGAATTTTTTCTCTGACCTTGACTTGTATTTAATAGTATAATATAATAATCACTATATAAGCAAAACATCAAAGGAGACTTTAAAATGAAACTTGCTACAAAATGCATACACTCAGGCTACACACCTAAAAACGGTGAACCCAGACAGATTCCTATCTGCCAGAGCACCACATATAAATATGATTCAAGCGTTGAAATGGGTAAGCTTTTTGACCTTGAAGCATCAGGCTATTTTTACACAAGACTGCAGAACCCCACAAACGACGCCGTCGCTGCAAGAATTGCAGACCTTGAAGGCGGTGTTGCAGCAGTTCTCACCTCCTCAGGTCAGGCTGCAAACTTTTTTGCAATTTTCAACATCTGCAGCGCAGGTGATCACGTTGTTGCTTCAACTGCAATTTACGGCGGCACCTTCAATCTTTTCAATGTCACAATGAAAAAGCTGGGCATTGATTTCACCTTCGTAACACCCGACTGCACAGAGCAGGAGCTTGAAGCTGCCTTCAAGGAAAACACAAAGGCTGTTTTCGGTGAAACTCTTTCCAACCCCTCACTTCAGGTGCTTGACATTGAAAAATTTGCAAAGGCTGCTCACAGCCACGGCGTACCCCTCATCGTCGACAACACCTTCCCCACACCTATCAAGTGCCAGGCATTCAAATACGGCGTTGACATCATCACTCACTCAACAACAAAATATATGGACGGTCATGCAACTCAGGTCGGCGGCGTAATCGTTGACAGCGGTAACTTTGACTGGACACAGAATGATAAATTCCCCGGTCTCACAACTCCCGATGCTTCTTATCACGGCATCACCTACACCGAGCGCTTCGGCAAGGGTGCTTACATCACCAAGGCTGTCGTTCAGCTTATGAGAGACCTCGGCTCAATCCCCGGACCTCAGAACGCATTCCTTCTCGGCCTCGGCCTTGAAACACTTGCTCTGAGAATGGACAGACACTGTGAAAACGCTCTTAAGGTTGCAAAGTTCCTTGAAAGCAGTGAGCTTGTTTCCTGGGTTTCATACCCCGGTCTTGAAAGTGATCCCCAGTATGAGCTTGCAAAGAAATATATGCCTGACGGCACCTGCGGTGTAATCTCCTTCGGAGTCAAGGGCGGCAGAGAGGCTGCAACAAAGTTTATGGACTCTCTCAAGCTTGCATCAATCGTAACTCACGTTGCCGATGCAAAAACCTGCGTTCTTCACCCCGCTTCAACAACTCACCGTCAGCTTTCAGATCAGCAGCTTCTTGAAGCAGGCGTAAGAAGCGACCTCATCAGACTTTCAGTCGGTATCGAGGATGCAGAGGATATTATCGAAGACATTCAGCAGGCACTTGTTGAAGCTACAAAATAAAAAATAAAGAGGACAACAATATGAAACTTGGTATAGTAGGCTTGCCCAACGTCGGCAAAAGTACGCTTTTCAATGCAATCACAAATGCGGGTGCGCAGTCAGCTAACTACGCCTTCTGCACAATCGAGCCCAATGTGGGTGTTGTTGCAGTTCCCGATGAAAGACTTGAAAAGCTCAGAGAGATGTATAATCCCGTCAAATTCACCCCCGCCACAATCGAATTTGTGGACATTGCAGGTCTTGTAAGAGGCGCTTCAAAGGGTGAGGGTCTCGGCAACAAGTTCCTTTCACACATCCGTGAGGTTGATGCTGTTATCCATGTTGTAAGATGCTTTGAGGACGACGACATCATTCATGTTGACGGATCAATCAATGCAAAAAGAGACATTGAAACAATCAACCTTGAGCTTATCCTTTCCGATATGGAAATGATTGACAGAAGAATTGACAGAACATCAAAGGCTATGAAGGGCGACAAATCCCTTGCCACAGAGCTTGATTTCCTCAAGAGAGTGAAGGAAGCTCTTGAAAACGAAGAGCCCGCAAGAAGTGTTGAATGCTCCGATGAGGAAAAAGCAATTCTTGATACTGTTGCTCTTCTCACCTCAAAGCCCGTTATCTATGCCTGTAATATGAGTGAAAGTGATTTCGTTTCAGGCATTGAAAACAACGCCAACTATCAGGCAGTGTGTGAAATTGCAAGTGCCGAGGGTGCTCAGGTGCTTCCCATCTGCGCTGAGCTTGAGGCTGAAATTTCCTCTCTCTCTCAGGAAGACAAGGAAATGTTCCTTGCTGATCTCGGCGTTGAAAGCAGCGGTCTTGACCTTCTTATTCAAAGAAGCTATGCACTTCTCGGTCTTATCTCCTATCTTACAGCGGGTCAGCCCGAGGTCAGAGCCTGGACAATCAAAAAGGGCACCAAGGCTCCTCAGGCTGCCGGTAAAATTCACTCCGACTTTGAAAGAGGCTTCATCCGCGCTGAGGTTGTTTCCTTTGAAAATCTTATGGAATGCGGCACTCTTGCAGCAGCAAAGGAAAAGGGTCTTGTAAAGAGTGAAGGCAAGGAATATGTGATGAAGGACGGAGATATTGTCCACTTCCTTTTCAACGTTTAATTATCAAACATAAAGAAGCAGCTCACACTGAGCTGCTTCTTTTTTTATTGTATTTTTTCATTTATCAGGCGGGATAAGCATTGAAATATGTTTTTCCGCTTTCAAGCTCTATACCTCTGACTGCCATCATTTCAGAAACCGTCACAAGCTGGAAGCCCTTTTGCACAAGCCAGGGCACAACATTTTCTGTTGCCTGAGCTGTTGCAGAATAAAGATCGTGCATAAGAATTATGGAGCCGTCACGGACATAATTTTTGATAATTCCCGTAACACTTGAGGCTGAACGGCTTTCCCAGTCTCTTGTGTCCACCGACCACTGAATGAAAGGAAGACCTGTGAGAGCAGCTGAGCTGCTTACGGCACCGCCCGGAGCTCTTGCAAGTCTGACATCCTTACCCGTCAGGCTCTTTATAAGAGCATTTGTCTTGCTTATTTCCTCAAGCATTTTTTCTTTTGAGACAGTTGTATAAATAACGTGACTGTATGAATGGTTGGCAATTTCACAGCCAAGCTTATCTGCACGCACAATGCAGGAGCTGTATTCACTGATTCTTGAGCCTACAACAAAGAAGGTTGCCCTTGCATCATATCTTTCAAGAACATCCAGAATTCTGTTGGTGTTTGTGTTGTGTGGACCGTCATCATAAGTCAGAGCAAGCATCGGCTTGTCAGGATCAATAATCCTTGTGATTGAAACAATTTTACTCAGGTAACCCATAGAGCTGCTGCCCGCCGCTCTGATGACAAGCTGAGTGGGCTTGGCAATGCTGTCAAGTCTGACCTTGCAGCTGACAGCGGTTCCGTCAACCACTCTGATTCTCTGCCAGGATTCACCCTGCACCTTTTTGTAAATATAATAATATTTTGCACCGTCAACCTTTTTCCAACTGAGAGTGACATCAAGACAGTCCTGGCTCAGAGTGACACCTGCGGGAATTCCGATATAAACCTGAGACATTCTTCCCTTGCTGCCCACACTTTTGGCTGTTCCTCTGACAGCCTTGATGCTGTAAGTATATTTCACTGAGCTTTTAACATTTTTGTCGGTATAGGTCTGAGTATTCGCAGAATCAATTACAGCAATCCGGGTAAAAGAGGTATCCTTGGTTTTTCTGTAAACCTCGTACCCCTTTGCCGCTGCGGCTTTTTCCCAGGTTATTGTAATGCCTTCCGCAAAATTTTCAAGTCCTTTAACCTTGGGTGATACAAGACGCCACACAGATGAAGCAGCTTCATATCCGCTTTTTCCGTTTTTTCCGTCAGCTCTGACAGAATAAAAATATTTTTCACCCGCCTTAACATTGGTATCCACAAAGGTTCTTGACTTAAGACCCTCAGCAATAAATTTCCATTCTCCGCCGGATACCTTTCTTCTGACGGTATAACTGACCGCACCGTTAACCTTACTCCAGACAAGCTTTATGCCCTCTTCCTTATTGACAGCCGCCGTCATTTTCGGAGCTGAAAGAAAAACAACGGTTTTTTTCTCGCTTGTAATTTTTGAAGTCTTCTTTATGTAATATGTATAAGCTGTGTTACCCTTGACGGAGCTGTCGATATATTCTCCGCCCTTCAGCCTTTTTATTTTTTCAAATTTTCCGCTCCCGGTTTTTTTAAACACAGCATAAACACTGTCCTTTTCATAATTCCAGGTAAGCTTGACTCCCTGAGCAACGCTGAAAGCCTTGAGAGTGATTTTATTTTTACCTGCAGCTTCTGCTGTAAGAAAAAAAGTACTCGCCATTATAAGAACCAAAAACGGCAGTAAAAGCTTTTTAAACTTCATTTATTTTCAACTCCATCCCTTTTTATTTAATTATAATGTCACTGTATATCGGGTGTCAATAGGTATTTGCACTTGCTTTTTATTTATTTTAATGTTAATATAAACACATAACACTGTAAAGGAGATACTGTTATGAATAAAAAAGCTACTCTTGTTATTATGGCGGCAGGTATGGGAAGCCGCTTCGGAGGACTTAAGCAGATTGAGCCTCTGGGACCCTCAGGAGAAATCATTCTGGATTATTCCGTTTACGATGCCGTAAAGGCAGGCTTCGATAAGGTTATCTTTGTCATCAAGCACGAAATCGAAGAAGCCTTCAAAGAAATTATCGGCACAAAATACGACGATAAAATTCAGATTGAATATGCTTATCAGTGCATTGACAGTCTTCCCGAGGGCTTCAGCGTACCCGAAGGCAGAACAAAGCCCTGGGGCACAGGTCATGCCATTCTTTCCTGCAAGGATCTTGTCGACGGTCCTTTTGCAGTTATCAATGCCGATGATTATTACGGAAGTGAAACCTTCAAGGTTATGTATGACGAGCTTGTGAAAGAAAAATCCGGCTCAGATGTTTATGAATTCTCAATGGTAGCCTTCAAAATCGAAAATACCATTACAGAAAACGGCTCTGTTGCAAGAGGTGTATGCCGTGAGGAAAACGGATATCTTGCTCAGATAAACGAAAGAACAAAGATTATGGAGCACGAAGGCAAAATCGCTTACACGGAAGATGATGAAAACTGGACTGAAATTCCTCAGGGAACTCCCGTTTCAATGAACCTCTGGGGCTTTACCGAAGAGCTTATGCCTGAGCTTGAAAAGAAATTTGTCAGTTTTCTTGAAAGCAACAAGGAAAATCTCCTCAAGTGTGAATTTTTCATTCCCTTTGTTGTCGATGATCTGATAAAAGAGGGCAAAGCAAGAGTACGCGTTCTTGAAACTCCCGAAAAATGGTACGGTGTTACATACAAGGAAGACAAATTCACCGTTATGAAGGCTCTTGAGGAAAAAACAAAAGAGGGTGTTTACCCCTCTCCTCTCTGGTAATATAAAGCCTTGCAGCGTTCCTCGGCAAAAACAAAGGAATATCTTAATTTAAGAAGACTTCTGCTCATCCTAAAGGCGATGGGCAGAAGTCCTTTTTTTCCGAGAAAAAAGCAAAGCATACTGTTAAGAGCGCTGATTCTCAATCCGAGAACAAAAAGATAGACTGAATAAGCGGTTTGTGTCAGTTCACTCAAGCTGATACCTCCGATAAAATATATGTACCTTATCACATACCAAGCTTTTCCTTAAGAGCCTTAACCTCTCTGAGAACGCACTCAGGAGAAGGCCCTCCCTTTACAGTTCTCTTTCTTACACATTCGTCAAGATCAATGAAGCTGTAAATATCATTTTCGAAGGTGTCACAGACAGCCTTATACTCATCAATAGGAAGGCTCTCAAGAGTAAGTCCCTTGTCGATACACAAAGCAACAAGCTGACCTGTAGCCTTATAAGCATCTCTGAAGGGAAGACCCTTATAAACAAGATAATCTGCACAGTCTGTTGCATTTATGAAGCCTCTTGCTGCCGCATTTCTCATATTTGTGCGGTTGACCGTTGCTGTTTCAAGCATTGGAGCAAAGGTGTCAAGACACATAATAACTGTGTCAACAGCATCAAAAACAGCTTCCTTATCCTCCTGCATATCCTTGTTGTAAGCAAGAGGAATTCCCTTCATAACAGTCAGCAATGTCTGAAGGTCACCAAAAACTCTGCCGGATTTTCCGCGGACAAGCTCTGCAATGTCAGGATTCTTTTTCTGCGGCATAATGCTGCTGCCTGTTGAAAAAGCATCATCAAGCTCAATGAATTTGAATTCCCATGAGCACCACATAATAATCTCTTCAGAAAAACGTGAAAGATGCACCATAACAATTGAAAGCACGCTCAGAAGCTCCAGAACATAATCTCTGTCTGAAACTCCGTCAAGGCTGTTGTCCGAAACTCCGTCAAGACCGAGAAGCTCAGCAACATACTCTCTGTCAAGAGGATAAGTTGTGCCTGCAAGAGCACCTGAGCCAAGAGGAGACACCTTCATTCTCTTGCGGCAGTCGCAAAGTCTGTCAAGGTCTCTCATAAGCATTGCACCGTATGCCATCAGATGATGACCGAAGGTTATGGGCTGTGCTCTCTGAAGATGAGTGTAGCCGGGCATAACTGCATCGTAATTTTCCTCAGCCTTGTTCACAATCACCTCAAGCAGCTGTCTGAGGGAATTTTCAAGAACGTCACACTGCTCAAGAAGATAAAGTCTTAAATCAAGAGCAACCTGATCATTACGGCTTCTTGCGGTGTGAAGTCTCTTTCCGCTGTCACCGATTCTTTTTGTGAGCTCTCCCTCAACAAAGGAATGAATATCCTCAGCTGTCATATCAATTTCAAGCTGACCCTTTTCAAGCTCAGCAGCAATTTCCTTCAGTGAAGCAACAATTTTTGCGCTCTCCCCTTCTTCTATTATACCCTGTCTGCCCAGCATTGTTGCATGAGCAACTGAACCCTTTATGTCCTGCTGAGCCATTCTGCAGTCGAAGGGAATGGATGAATTGAAATCATTTGTCTTTTTATCAAGAGATTTTTTGAATCTGCCTGTCCATAATGGCATAATTTTATACCTCCGTTAATTGCGGTTTCTTTTGTTTTCCGCTCATTTATTAATTTGAGCAGATATGAAGATATTATCCTTTAAAAATCAGATTTTGTCAACAAGAAAAATCAAGGGATGTTTCACCCTTGATTTTTTATTTTCTTATTTAATATCCCAATCCTTTGAAAGCATAGCCTTAACCTTGAGGGGAAGACCGAAGAGGTTGATAAAGCCTTCAGCATCATACTGATCGTAAACATTGTCAGCATCAAAGGTAGCCATTTCTTCACTGTAAAGTGAATAGGGTGACTTCATACCTGCACCGATGATGTTGCCCTTGTAGAGCTTAAGCTTAACCTCACCTGTAACAGTTTCCTGAGTCTTATCAACAAAAGCAGCAAGAGCCTCACGGCAGGTTGTGAACCACTGACCGTAGTAAACAAGCTCAGCGTATTTAACTGCAAGCTGTGAC
>JAZOWF010000034.1:0-6132 GCA_045659065.1 Acutalibacteraceae bacterium | reverse complement strand
CCTTGGCTCACAGAACGACATGGCTACGATCCGACTTTCAAGAGTTTCACCAACACAGATGATGGGCTTAAGACCTGCATTAAGAGCTGCAAGTGAACGAAGGTTAACAGTCTGATCGGTTTCGCCGAAGTACTGTCTTCTTTCACTGTGACCTACAACAACATATTCAACGCCTGTTTCCTTGAGCATATCTGCTGAGATTTCACCGGTATATGCGCCTGAAGCCTTGAAGTGTACGTTTTCAGCACCAATCTTGATGTTTGAGCCCTTTGCTGCTTCAATTGCTGCTGCAATGTCAACGAAGGGTACACAGAGAACAACTTCACAATCAGCTCCTGCAACGAGGGGCTTCATTTCGTTGATGAGAGCTGTTGTCTGTGAGGGAGTCATATTCATTTTCCAGTTACCGGCGATAACTGCTTTACGAAGATCTTTTTTCATTTTTATTGCTCCTTTATCTTATTTGTCGTTTAACTTATTTGTCGTTAAGTGCAACAACACCGGGAAGATCCTTGCCTTCAAGGAATTCGAGTGAAGCACCGCCGCCTGTTGAAATGTGGCTCATCTTGTCAGCAAAGCCGAGCTTCTGAACAGCAGCTGCTGAGTCACCGCCGCCAACAATTGAAATTGCACCGCTTTCAGCAATAGCTGTTGCAACTGCAATTGTACCGTTTGCAAAATTCTTCCATTCTGAAACACCCATAGGTCCGTTCCAGATAACTGTGCCTGCATCCTTGATTGCTGCTGCAAAGAGTTCTTCAGTCTTGGGACCGATATCAAGACCCATCCAATCATCGGGGATAGCGTCTGAGTTTACAATCTTGCATTCTGTATCTTCAGCATATTCACGGCCGATTCTGTTATCAACGGGAATAAGGAAGTTAACGCCCTTTGCCTTAGCAGTAGCCATCATTTCCTTAGCCATTTCGATCTTATCTTCTTCACAGATTGATGTGCCGACTGAGTGACCGTTTGCTGCAAAGAATGTGTAAGCCATTCCGCCGCCTACGATAAGAGTGTCAACCTTTTCCATAAGGTTTGTGATAACACCGATCTTATCTGAAACCTTTGCACCGCCAAGAATAGCAACGAGAGGTCTCTTGGGATTTTCAAGAGCGCCGCCGATATATTCGAGCTCTTTTCTGATGAGGTAACCGCCGACAGCGGGAAGATAATCAGCAACACCTGTTGTTGAGCTGTGAGCTCTGTGAGCTGAACCGAAAGCATCGTTAACATAAATTTCTGCAAGTGAAGCAAGTGCCTTGCTGAATTCGGGAACATTCTTTGTTTCTTCAGCGTGGAAACGTACGTTTTCGAGAAGGAGAACTTCACCTTCCTTAAGATCAGCTGCAAGTGCCTGAGCGCTTTCGCCAACAACGTCCTTAGCCATCTTAACTTCGATGCCGAGAAGCTCGCCGAGTCTTACAGCGACGGGAGCAAGTGAAAATTCGGGCTTGAATTCACCCTTGGGTCTGCCGAGGTGTGAGCAGAGGATAAGCTTTGCGCCGTTATCAAGAAGATACTTGATTGTGGGGAGTGAAGCAACAATTCTCTTGTCGCTGGTGATAACACCGTTTTCCATTTTGACATTGAAATCGCAACGTACAAGAACTTTCTTGCCTTTTACGTCAATGTCTTCAACTGATTTCTTGTTTAATACGTTCATTGGTTTCGTTCCTTTCATTTTTGATTAATGAATTTTTTAAATTACACCGTATATTATTTTATACTAACAGAGAAAATATTTCAAGTGGTTTGTTTGTATTTTTGCCCGTTCTGATATAAAAAATAACTAAAAAGTGATAATGTATTTTATGTAATGATTACAAAAGATTACCTTTAAGGCGTATTATTGTTTTCTTCTGCTTCTCTTATACGGGTTGTTTCCCAGAATGCAGGCTTGCTTTCAGGCTTGTGGGTTGTCTCAATTTCTTTTATAAAAGTGTCCGTTATCACAAGCTCGCAGCCGATATCCGTTGAAAAAAATACAAAGCGGTAATTATCTTTTGTCAGAGTGATTTCACCCGTTGAGGTATATGGCGTTTTTTCTTTAAGTCTGAGGGCGGAAATAATATCTTCGGCTTCGTGATAATTAATATCCAGAAAGGCAACGGTTATGTCTGCCGCTAAGCTGAAAAATTGAGCAATCTGATTTTCTGTTATTGATTTTCGGTTGCCCGAGGAGTCGGTTTTAGGCAGATAAATTTCAATGCTGCTTATAAAGGTGTTTTCATCCTCCGTAAGCTTTAGCATTATTGTGCTTTCTTCAAAATCAAGATAAGAAATATAAACACTGTCGTCAGCTTGCTTTTGAAAATCTGAAAATCCGTGTCCGTTAAGATAACGGGTGTTTTCAAAACGTGAAATTATACCTGACAAATCCTGATAATTTTGAGGCGTACAGGCGTTCAGTGTGGAAGAAATAAGTAATAGTGCCGTTATAATAAAAAGTTTTCTTAGCATATTTATTCTCCTTTCTCTTTATAATATTTAACAGCCTCAGACTATATTACTGTTTGACATATTGCTCGTTTATATGTAAAATATGAGTATAAAGTTTCAGGAGGAAATTATGAATAAGGAAAACATTTTATCAAGGGTTGACCATACACTTTTATCTCAGAGTGCGACATGGGACGAAATCAGAAGCATTTGTGATGACGGAATCAGATACGGCTGTGCCAGCGTCTGTATTCCTCCTTCATATGTAAAGTCAGCGAAGGAATATGTCGGTGAAAGAATAAGCATCTGTACTGTTATCGGGTTTCCAAACGGTTACAACACAACTGATGTGAAATGCTTTGAAACAAGGGATGCCGTTATGAACGGAGCTGACGAAATTGATATGGTAATCAATATCGGTTTGCTCAGAGATAAAAGATTTGATGAGGTTGAAAAGGAAATCAGAAAAATCAGAGACTGCTGTGAGGGTAAGATTCTTAAGGTAATTATTGAGACTTGTCTTCTTACTGAAGAGGAAAAGAAAATTATGTGCAGAATTGTTTCCGCTTCAGGTGCAGATTTTATTAAAACCTCAACGGGCTTTTCGAGCGGAGGTGCAACAAGAGAGGATATAAAGCTCTTTGCAGAAAATGCAAAGCCTCATCTTAAAATCAAGGCTGCAGGCGGTATTGCCGACCTTAAGGATGCAGAGGATATGATTAACCTCGGAGCAGAGAGACTCGGAACCAGCAGAATTGTGAAAATAATAAAAAATGAAGTCGGAGAAGGCTATTGACAGGAGGCTTTTATAATGAGTATTTCTACACCTCATATTAATTTAATCAACGGAGAGACCTTTGCCGAGACAGTGCTTATGCCGGGAGATCCTCTGAGGGCAAAAATGATTGCGGAAACCTTTCTCGAAAACGCTGTTGCTGTCAACAATGTCAGAGGAATTCACGGTTATACAGGCGAATATAAAGGTCACAGAATATCCGTAATGGGCAGCGGTATGGGAATGCCTTCAATCGGTATTTATTCTTATGAGCTTTTTAACTTTTTCGGAGTAAAAAATATTATTCGTATCGGATCGGCAGGCGGTCTTGCACCTGATATCAGGCTGAGAGATATTATTGCAGGTATAGGCGCCAACACTAATTCAAATTTTGCTTCTCAGTACGGAGTGAACGGCTCAATTGCCCCTGTTTGCTCTTTTGAGCTTCTTCAGACCGCAAAGTCTGTTGCAGATGAGATGGGTATCAGCCTTAAAATCGGCAATCTCTTTTCCTCGGATACATTTTATGATGCTGATGAAAACAGCTTGAAAAAATGGGCTGATGCAGGCTCGCTTGCCGTTGAGATGGAGGCTGCAGCTTTATATCTCACAGCTATGAAAGCAGGAAAAAGAGCATTGGCTGTTTGTACCGTGTCGGACCTTCCGTTTACGGGCGAAGGCTGCTCGGCTGAGGAAAGACAAAACACCTTCACAGATATGATGAAGATTGCGCTTGAAACTGCAGTAAGGATTGATGGAGATGAGTTTTAAAAGAGTTTTTCTTGTTGTGCTGGACAGTGTCGGAATCGGTGAGCTGCCCGACGCTGCCGAATATTCTGATGAGGGCAGTAACACTCTGAAAAGCTGTTATATGAACGGAAATCTTGATATGCCGGTATGTCAGAGCCTTGGACTGTTCAATATTGACGGAATTGATTATGCAGCTTCAGTTAAAAATCCGAAAGGAGCTTATGGCAGATTTGCCGAAGCTTCAAAGGGAAAGGATACAACAATCGGACACTGGGAAATAAGCGGAATTATTTCTGAAAAGCCACTGCCCACTTATCCCGACGGATTTCCCGATGAATTGATTGAAAAAATTACGGAATGTACCGGCAGGGGAGTTATCTGCAATAAACCTTATTCCGGTACGGCTGTTATTGATGATTTTGGTGAGGAGCATATCGAAACAGGAAAGCTTATTATTTACACATCTGCTGACAGCGTTCTGCAGGTTGCTTCTCACGAGGATGTAGTGCCTCTTGATGAGCTTTATGACTGCTGCAAAAAAATTAGAAAGCTTCTTAACGGTGAGCACTCTGTCGGCAGAGTAATTGCAAGACCCTTCAAAGGAGAAAAAGGCAGCTTTTACAGAACCTCGGGTAGACACGATTATTCCCTTGAGCCTTACGGGAAAACTGTAATTGATTTGATTTCTGAAAAGGGCTTTGACACAATTTCTGTCGGTAAGATATCTGATATTTTTGCAGGAAGAGGTTTCTCTGAAGCATATCCTACAGTTTCAAATAGTCACGGTATGGATATCACCGAAAAACTGCTTGATAAGGATTTTAACGGTCTTTGTTTTGTAAATCTTGTTGATTTTGATATGGTTTTCGGACACAGAAACAATGTGGACGGTTATACTTCTGCTTTGAATGAATTTGATAAACGCCTTGGCAGTTTTATCGGAAAAATGAAGGACGACGATGTTCTTTTGGTTACCTCGGATCACGGATGCGACCCGGCCACAGAAAGTACAGATCATTCACGGGAATATACTTTTTTACTTTCTTACGGTAATAATATAAGGTCCGCAAATCTCGGTACAAGAAATACCTTTGCTGACATAGGGAAAACTGTTGCAGAAATTTTCGGGATTAAAACAGGTATTGCAGGAAACAGCTTTCTGAAGGAAATTACAGGAGAAAATTATGGAAAATAAGAAACTGATTGAATTAGCAAAGCAAGCGGCACAAAGGGCATATGCACCTTATTCAAAATTCAAGGTCGGTGCTGCTCTTCTCGCAAGGTCGGGTAAGGTTTATTGTGGCTGTAACATCGAAAACAGCTCCTTTGGTGCAACCAACTGTGCTGAAAGGACAGCCGTTTTCAATGCAGTAAGCGACGGTGAAAAAGCTTTTGAAAAAATCGCCGTTGTCGGAGAAAGGGACGGAGATTTTTCTGAATTGTGCTTTCCGTGCGGCATCTGCCGTCAGGTACTGAGTGAATTTTGTGATAAGGATTTTCAGATTATTCTTTGTGACAGCAAGGATGAAATAAAGGTACTTACTCTTGTAGAGCTTATTCCTCACTCTTTTTCCCTTTAATTAAAATTCAGAAAACTATAAGAAAATAGCCACTGAAAAAATCAGTGGCTTAATTTTTTTTTATTTGAAGAAGTCCTTGAGTAAATCTGCCATGGGATTGTTGGCTTCTTCTTTTTTGCTTTCCTTTGTCTGCTTTTTCATATAATTCATCACATCAAACTTGTTTGCGCCTGAGGTTTCTTTACGCTTGTTAAAGTCTGAAAGCTTCTCTCTGTAGCCGCATTTGCAGACGAAAAGCTTTTTGTCTCCTTCACCTCTGAGCTTAAGCTTTTTGTGGCATTCGGGACAGCGTGCATTTGTTATCTGGGTGAGGCCTTTTCTGTAACCGCACTCTCTGTCCTGGCAGATGAGCATTTTTCCTTTTTTACCGTTGACCTCAAGAAGATATTTGCCGCAGACGGGGCATTTGTCTTTTGTGGCGTTATCGTGGGAATAAAGAGCTGAGCTTGTAATGACCATTGAAACGAGACTTGTTGAGTAATCTCTCATTTCCTTGATAAATTTTTTCATATCAGCAGTACCTCTGCTGATGTTCTGAAGCTGCTGCTCCCATTTTGCTGTGAGCTCTGCTGATTTAAGATCATC
>JAZOWF010000033.1:0-16675 GCA_045659065.1 Acutalibacteraceae bacterium | reverse complement strand
AACGAAAAGTTGATGCATATATTAAAAATACCGAATGCCTTAATAGCTCAGTCGGTAGAGCACGCGGCTGTTAACCGCGGTGTCACAGGTTCGAGTCCTGTTTGAGGCGCCAAAAAGAAACGATCACCAATCGGTGGTCGTTTTCTTTTTGGCATTTTAACCTGAAATTAAACTGTGTCAGCGTACTTCAACAGATGCAACTGCGGCTGTTAACTGGTTCAGGCGTTGCCGCTTCCTGCGGAAGATACAGGCAATGCCTGAACAGCGTAGCGGTCAAAGTTTTGGCGCCGCTCCAAGGCGCAACAAAACTTTGGGAACCGCAAGTCGATGGTGTCACAGGTTCGAGTTACGGCTCGCTTCGCTCTCCATTACCCTTTTGTCACTTCGTGACATTTCCCCTATCAGGGGAATCACCTGTTTGAGGCGCCAAAAAAGAGAAGCTTTTTTCAAGCTTCTCTTTTTTTATACATTGCGAAAGCAAGGTATATAATCAGCAGTCAGGCTGTATATCATCAACACGGCAATGCCGTGTTGTATCTCATCACACCTTCTGGTGTGTATCAAAAAGCTTTCGCAATGATGATATACAAAACTTCGTTTTGATGATATGCAATTCCTGCGGAATCGATGATATACAAGGCTACGCGCCTTGATTTTTTTAGGGTAAAAATATTATCACTTGTTTACCTATTATTACAATTTTTTTAAGATTATACTGTATTATTGCAAGCTGATATTATTTTATGATAAAATGTATTTGTATCAAAACCAAAGGAGTGACGTCATGAAAAAGAAAATAGTTATAATTGTTTCAGTTATTGTTTTGTTTGTTTTATTAATCTTCAATTTTTCTACTGTTATTTTTATTGGAAATGAAAATGTTACTGCTAAGTACATATACAGCGATAAAAACATTATAACAGATCTTACAGCAGAAGATTCAAAGCTCGTAACTGAAATTCTTAACGGAAAACACATAAGTATTTTTGAGTTGCCCGCCTGTGGTTTTGATGAAAATGTATCAGTCATAATAAATGATAATACATTTTGCATTGCCTGTGATGAATGCGGAACTGTATATTACAATGAGCGTAATGGTTATATTTCATTGGATGATAATGAAAACGAACAATTGAGGGATGTTTTGTCTGGCTACGGTTTTGAATGGCCGTGTCATTAATGTGAGCCTTAGGTTCAAAATCGGGTATATAAACAAAAAAGCAGACACTTGATAGTGTCTGCTTTTTCAGTTGACCTTAAAAGAACTGAATATTTTTAAAAATATGTACTACTTCGCCTGCAGTCTCTTTAAAACTCATATTATCAGCCTTTGCAATTTTTATAAGACAGTAAAGTTTAGTAAAGCATCCCGTTGTATCAATGTTATAAAGAATGCGCGCTTCGTAAAGCTTATCAATTTCAGTGTAAATATCTGAATATGTAAGGCAGTAGGTTTCGAAGTTTTCGGGATCATTTTCATCAATAATAAAAACTCTTGCTCCAACGTTTATATCGTTATATGCATTGAAGCCGATTGTGGGTGTGTTGATAATTTTGATTCCCTTATAATCTATTTCAAAGGTATTTTCATGGTCGTGACCGCTTACTGTTGCAAGAACGTCACCCGTCTCAAGCATTGCATCATACTGTCCGTTATTGTAATAAGGAGGGCAGGGGTACTCTCTGAGCTGACCCTTTGCACCGTCGGGAAGCACATAATATTTTGTTGTATCATTAAGAGGGTTCTTTTTTCTTATAATTCTTCCGAACCATAAAAGCTTAACCTGCTTTAATGCATCATAAATTTCGGGTACGATGATGTGCTGGAAATTGATCGAAGGAACAACCTTGCCTCCGTTTTCCTCTTGAAGCTTTGCCGCAGTTTCCTTGTACCACTCAATCTGCTCTTTGTAAACGCAGGCATAGCCGCCGTAATCATTTTCGGTGTTATAAGTGCCTGAGTCGGTAAGCCAAAGATTGAAGCCGTATCCGCTGCCGTCGCCTTTCATAATGGGAAGATTATAAGTGCCGACTCTGTCTTCAAAGCAAAATCCTTTTTCACCGACATAGCAGTCATAGCTTTCATAAATTGAGAGCTGATGCTCCTTGGTGGATTTTGTTTCTTCATCATCGTGGTTTCCGAAAACTCCGGCAACCTTTATGCTTCTTTCTTCAAAAATATCCATAAACTCTCTGATGGCCTTTTCTGCCTGATCTTTCTCGGGAACATCGTAACCGGAGATGTTGTCACCGGTGAGAACGACAAGGTCTGGCTTTACTGCATCAAGTGTTTTTTCAATATAATCTTTTGTGAGAGGATTAAGAGGATATCCGTCCTGAATGTCACTGATGTTTAAAATGGTGAACTTTCCGTCCTCGTTAAACCTTAAAGTGTTTTCCTCAGCATTTGCAGGCAAAGAAAAACAAGCTGTAAGCATAAGTATGCTTAAAAACAGAGATATAATTTTTTTCATATTAAATTCCTCCTTTTCTGATATTATAAAACAAACAGATACTTTTTTCAATGGGCTTTCTTTAATATAAACAGCAAACAGATTATACTTTTAACAGAGATTAAAATTCAGAAGACCAAGCTGATTTCTTACAATTATCTTAAGTTTTACTTGCGGTTATTGTTAATGTCAGCGGTGTATGATAAAATTTTATTGATGAAATAAAGGAGGAAGCAATATGAAAAAGAAAAATGTAATAATTTCAGTTCTTATAGTTATCCTTTTAGTTTTATGGTTCAGCGGTATAGCTCCGAAGAAAATTGCTCAGACAAGCGGTACAAATTATGTCGATGCTCATTTTCCCGAAATGGAGCTTGTGTGTGTTAAAGTGGAGTATTCTGAAGCCTTCGGTGATTATCTGATTGAATTTAAGGATAAGGATAAAAATCTTTACAGTTGTGTAATAGGTCCCAAGGCTTTTCCGTGTTCCTTGGGTCAGGGGCTTTTTGCTATTGAGAGCTATTACGCTGATAATTACGGTAATCAGTAATCTTTTGATAAACAACCCGCGCGGATTGATGTTGTTTGATTTTTTCCTTTTCTGATGATATAATTAAGCCTGATGATATTGACAAGGATGTGATTCAATGGCTAAACACGAATTTGGAATAATGTCTGTTGCACCCGAAAAAGACCGACGTTATGATGATTACGAGCCACAGAAATATAACTGTATTTCTGTCGAGGATGATTATCTTGAGCTTGTTACGTCAAAGCTGAATAACATTGATTTTTATTGGCATACAACGGACGTAAAGGGGAAAGGACTTGCTTATTACGGTGTTACATTAATTCCTCCCGACTCTTTAAAGGCTGTTATTGATGTTGTCAGAGAAGTTTCTGTTCTGGCCGAGCTTAAAGAATTATCGGAAAAAGCTTTGAAAGATAATTTGTGGATTATACATTTCGGCTTATAACCAAAAATAAAGGAGGCTGACTTATGAAAAAAAGAATTTTTTATTTGGTTATTCTTTTTATCACCTTATTGCTTGAAATTTTACCTTACGGAGCAGTTTGCATTTTTAGGGATGACACAGACTCAGTTTTAAGAGAAACCTTTTCTTATTTCAGTCTTGTCCCTTACGGATATGCAAATTTTGCACCCCTTATCACAGCGGTTTTAACCTGCATAGCAGTTGTTCTTATGGTGCTTTACTGTGTTACGGAAAAGCCGAGCTATGTAAAGAAAGCAAAGCCGGTGCTTGTCGTTTCTTCTCTTTTATCCTTAGCGCCCTTGATGCTTGGCTTTGAGTATTTTTCTGCTGTAGGCTTAATGATTTCAATTTCTCTTATTGTAGAAATGATTTTGCTCTGGAATATTCCGTCTTGTAAAAATTAAATTCCTATGCTATACTGAAGGTTCAGTAAAAACAGAAATAAGGAGGATTTTTATGAAGCATATTAAAAAAACAATTGCAACGGTTTTGTTTGCCGTTATGCTTGCTTCCTGCTTGAGTGTGGTTTCATTCGCTGAGAAAGAAAGTGAAGCAGAGAACAGTTATCCTTTTGTTCTTGTTCACGGTCTCGGCGGATGGGGACAGTATGATGAAATCACCGAAATTTATCCCTATTGGGGCGCAGGAGCAGGTATGAGTGAGGGCGAGGGTAATTTCACTGAATTCCTTACATCAAACGGATATGAAGCTTATGCGGCATCTGTGGGGCCTGTAAACAGTGCCTGGGACAGAGCCTGTGAGCTTTATGCTCAGCTTACAGGTACAGTTGTTGATTACGGTGAAGCTCATTCAACAGCGCACAATCATCAGAGATACGGCAGAAGCTTTGAGGGGACACCTCTTATGGGCAAAGAGTGGTCTGTTGATGAGCCGATTAATCTCATCGGCCATTCCTTCGGTGGACCTGCAAGCAGACTTTTTGCATCTCTTATGGCTTTCGGTGATGAAGCTGAGATTGCCGCAACAGGAGAAGAAACCTCTCCTCTTTTCAAGGGCGGACACAGTAAGGCGGTTCACAGTGTTATAACACTTTCGGGCTGTCATAACGGCTCACAGATTGCAAATCTCATTGTTGATCCTGTTGTACCGCTGTTTTTCATTGCGGCGGCAGTTAATTTCAAGAGTGCTTTTTCTGACGGCGGATTCGGAATGTATTCCGATCTTGCACTTTCTCATTTCGGACTCAGTGCTGATAAAGAAACAGGAAAAACCGATTTCAGTCTCAGAAGAATTTTTAATTATGTCAGATCAAAGGATAATGCAGGTGTTGATCTCACGGTAGGTGGCTCACAGAAGCTCAATGAAATGATAAAAATGAGTCCGGACACTTATTATTATTCTGTTTCGGGTTCTGTAACAGAGGAAAATCAGTGGGGAAGACAGAAAAAGGTCCACGACACAACACCTATCTTCAATGCAACAACCTCTCTTCTCATTATGAGTCAGGGCTTTACCGTTGACGGAATCAAGATGGATAAGGATTGGGCAAACAATGATGGTATGGTCCCTCTGAAGAGTGCTCTTTATCCCCTTGATGAAGCAGACAATGCATACCCTTATGAAGAGTCCTTGAAATCGGGAAGCATCAAGCCCGGCTCATGGTATTATCTTGAAACAATGCACGGAATGGACCACGGTGATTATTGCGGAACAACCGATGACTATCCCGAGGGTTATGAAAAATTCTGGCTCGGACTTGCCGAAATGGCAACAAGCAGATAATTGAATTGATATAAAAAATCACCGATAATGCTGACGCATATCGGTGATTTTTAACGCACTTTTATGTTGCTGTTTCACTTTTTAAGAATACTGCCTTATGTGGTGCCGACGTCTTAAGAAGCGTTTTTGATGTTATTTATACTGATAAACTCTGACATAATCAACAATGAATTCGGCTGTGTCACCGGGTGACATACTCATTTTGCCTGTGCCGTGACGGTCTGCATTTGCAATGCCGTTTTCACCTGCAACCTCACAGGAGAGAAGGAGATATTCGGGATTCTGAGAAACTCCGCCCGTTGAAAGACGTCCTGTTTCAACACCGTTTATATAGAAGATATATTCCTTTTCGTTCCATTCAAGTCCGTATGTATTGAATTCCTCATAAGGATTGTTTGCAAACCATTTGCCGATGCTGTCACCCTTGTGCTCTGCACCGTAGCCGTCATAATGGATACCGCTTACAACGCAGTCACCGTAGCCGTAGGGAACATCCTTGTAATACATTGATTCAAAAATATCAACCTCAGTTCCGTCCTTGCCGGAGCCGTCAACATCCTCAACGTTTTTGTTCATCATCCAGAAGGCAGACCACATTCCCGTTGATTTGGGTAATATAGCACGGCATTCATAATAACCGTAAAGGAATTCCTGTGTTCCCTGTCCCGTGATACAGCCTGTGTACCAGCCTTCCTTATAGGGCTTGAAGTTTTCTTTGCCTGCAAAGTAATTTTTGTAAGCATCGGGCACGGGAAGACCTTCTTCGTAATAAGCCGTTGTGATGGTAAGAGTGCCGTCTACAACCTTTACCATATCTTCGTGCCAGTAACCGCCCTTTCTTTCTGTTTCCCACCAGTTATACTGCCACTTGGTTTTGTCAAGCTCCGTACCGTTGAATTCGTCAGACCATACAAGCTCAAATCTTGAATCAAGCTTAAGCTCCTGACCCTGCGGAATTGCGGGAAGACTGAAAAGCCCCGGCAGAGAAGGGGAGATTGTCATTAAAAATGCAACAAGCACGCGTACTACCTTTGAAAGTAACAATGTCATAGGTATACCTCCTTTTGTTTTATAAAAGAATTATAACAAAGAAGCAGTGAATATGTCAAATGTTGATTTAGTTGTTTTGATATGGTATAATCGGGTAAAATAAAGGTTGCGGAAGGGTCGGTATATATGGTAGTTTTAATATCGGGTGCATCTCATAGCGGAAAAACCGCACTTTCTCAGAGACTGCTTGAAAAATATAAATATCCTTATTTGTCGATTGACCATCTTAAAATGGGGCTGATACGCAGCGGATATACGCATCTTATTCCTGAAAGTGATGACACTGAGCTTACCGCTTATCTGTGGCCCGTTGTTTCGGAAATGATTAAAACTGCAATTGAGAATGAGCAGAATCTTATTGTGGAGGGCTGCTATATACCTTTTGACTGGCAGAAAAGCTTTGAAAAGGAATATCTTGCTTCAATCAGATATATCTGCTTGATAATGAGTGAAGGATATATCCGCAATCATTTCGACGACATAAAGAAATATTCTAATGTAATTGAAAAGCGTCTTGATGACGGATACTGCACCCTTTCTCAGCTGCTTGAGGATAACAGAAAAATGCTTTCTCAGGCAAAGGAGTACAATGCTGATTTTGTATTGATTGAAGACAGCTATGAATTTGATATTAATCTTGATTAAAGGAGTGAGAAGATGACAGAAGAAAAGGTTTATGATGATGTTTTGCTCAATATCTGTTCAACAGGGGATTATCCTGCAAACTCCCTTTCAAATTTTGCAAATCATCCCTTTGAGCTTGACGGAGTACGCTGTGAAAGTATGGAGGGGTTCCTTCAGGCACTTAAATTCAAAAGCAAGGAAAAGCAGAAAAAAATCTGCCTTCTGACAGGCCGTCAGGCAAAGAAAGCTTCAAAGGGCTTGCCTCAGCTTCGTTGGCGAATCACAAAAAAGCTCTGGTGGAACACAGTGTGCTTTGACCGCTTTTCAGATGATTATCAGATTCTTCTTGACCGTGCCTTCCGCGCCCTCGGAGAAAACAAAGAATTTACTGAAGCGTTGGAATTTACGGGAGACTGCATTCTTTGCCACAGCCTCGGAGAGAATGACGTAAGAAAAACTGTGCTTACTGAGTATGAGTTTATCAGCAGACTTGAAAAGCTCAGAGGTACAAGCAGCCTTGATTTTTAACAGATATACAGCCTGATTGCCTTTAATTGCCGTCAGGCTGTTTGTGTTATTATAGAGTAATTAACAGCCTGAAAATAGATTTTTCTTTTAAAATGAAGGGGTTTGACAGCGGCGCATAATTTTGCCCTTTAATCCGTATTGACAACAAAAATAATAGGTGTTATTTTAGAATCAAGGAAATGTGAACTGTTTTTTAACGGGTGTGCACAGCTTGCGTTACCTTAATATAAAAAAGGAGATTTTATTATGAAAGCCAAACTTCTCAAAAACTCAAAATCCGCACTGTCTTTTTTCCTCCCTCCCATTCTTCTTGCCCTTGCAGGCATTCTCATTTATTTCGTTGAAGCTGCGGGCTATTCTACGGGATATTATTTCTTTGACTATGTGCCTTATTACATTTTTGCGGCAGCATTTTGCGCCGTTGTTGCTCTTATGTACTCCCGCTTCAAAGAAAAGGTGATTATGCTCCTTTCTCTTGCAGCCGTAGTTTTATCAGTTGCTGCCTTCATAAACGGATATAAAAGCATTTCATATAGCTCTTTTTCTTCTTATATATTTGTTCTTAACACAAATGTAATAGCCTGTTTTTCAATGCTTGGCTTAGGCCAGCTTGCAAGCAGTATCAGATATAAGTGGTATCATTATCTGCTTTTTGCTGTTCCTGTTGTTCTTACCGTGCTTCAGACCGGCTTTGAGGAAATGTTCATTATCACTATGACCTTGGTTGCTACATTTTCTCTGATTATAGTCTCAGATTCATTTGTACGCAAAATTTACATTTACATAATCCTTGCTGCCGTTTGTTTTTGTTTAGCAGGTACTTTATACATTGCTGCGGATTCGAACGTTGCAGTAAACAGAATAGTGCAAGTTATTTTACATATCAAAAACGGTCTCATCTTTGATTGTGATTATTCCGGCTTCGGAGATGACTTAAGAAGCTGGATGGATGCTGTTATTGTTGAAAGCAGCTTTTTCCCTAATGCTTTGACAGGATACTTCCGCCCGGAACAGATTGGTTATATCGAAAAAGGCTTTTATTTCCTTCCCAAGCTGCTTGCAGTCTACGGCTGGGGTGTCTTCCTTATCATCAGTGCTGTTGTTGTCCGTATGCTCAAGGCATTCTGGTCAATGGCAAAAAAACAGTATATTTACGACTTAGACAAAATCATTGTAAAGATCATTGCGGTTTACTTTACCGTAAGAACAGTCCTTGCTTATCTGTCCTTCTTCTGTCTTGATAAGGTTGTTACACCGATTCCCTTTACCAGCCCGAGCTTGTCATATTTAATTGTTGACTTCACTCTGCTCGGTATCTTCTTTGCTATCTGCAGACCCGTTATCAGATATGAAAAAAATCAGGCAAAGGCTTTGGAGACTGAAACAGAGGCGGATTTTGATGATATTGCTGACTGCTTTGATTCATTCACCGAAGAGATGGACGACATCTCAAACGAGCAGAATACCCGGGAGGATGCTTCCTCTGAAGATGTCTTTGCCGAAGAATGCTCAGCTGAAAAATAAAGGAGGAATTTTATGTCACTTAAATGGTATTACAGGCTTTCCGAAGAACCCGAACGCAGACTGATTGACAAATGTGTCCGTAATTCAATGACCGATGAAGAGGTAATTGAGTTCGTCAATCAGAGAAGAAAGGATATGATCCGTCTCAGACTTTACAAACTGCATAACGAGCTTGACGGCAGTGAAATCTACTGTGATTTTCATGCTCATTCCAATTGCTCAGACGGCTCTCTTACCCCCACGGAGCTTGTTGAGCTCGGTGAAAAAATGGGACTCGGCTTTGTTGCCCTTTGTGACCACAATTCTGTTGCAGGTCTTGACGAAGCTCTGAGGGCATCGGAAAATTCAGGATGCAATGTTGTTCCCGGAATTGAATTCAGCACAGAATACAAGGGTGTTTCTCTTCACGTTGTTGCTTTGTTTATTCTCAGAAGCAGTTATAAAAAAATTGAAGCCTTTCTTGAAAAATATCAGAAATCAAAGCAGGAGGGTAACCGTATTCTTGCCGAAAATCTTTGCAAAGCGGGATATCAGCTTGATTATGACAAGCTTCTTGACAAAACTGCCAACATCAACAGAGCGCATTTTGCTATTGAGCTTGTGGATAAGGGATATTGCAAAAACAAAGACGAGGCCTTTGCTGACATTCTTTCTGAGGACAAGGGTTATTACATTCCTTCGGATAAATGTGATATTCTCACAACTCTTGACTTTATCAGAACAATCGGCGCTTTCCCTATTCTCGCGCATCCTCTTGAAAAGCTGAATAAGGAAAAGCTTGACGAGTATCTTCCCGCTTTCATTGAAAGGGGACTCAAGGGTATGGAGACCGACTGTACCTGTTACGGTGAAGAAAAAAGGAATCAGGCAAAGGAGCTTTGCCGAAAGTATAATCTTCTTGAAAGCTGCGGAACTGATTTTCACGGTACCGCTAAGCCTGATATTACCCTTGGCAGCATAAAGGCACCTTTGAGCACATACGAAAAAATGCTTGATATTTTGCTTGACAGCACAACCGATTGACGCTTTTATATTGATAAAATTTCAAAATGCTGTTGATATAAGCTTTTGATGGTGTTATAATGAATTATTATTATCAGAAAATCTGAGGTGAATTTGTTATGAACATCGGTATATACGGTTACGGTAATCTTGGAAGGGGCGTTGAGGATGCAATCAAAAGAAATCCCGATATGTCTCTGAAGGCTGTCTTCACACGCCGCAATCCCGAAAGCCTTAAAATTGCAACAGAAGATGTGCCCGTTGTCAGTACATCTGAAATCCTTTCATGGAAGGATAAAATTGACGTGCTTATTATCTGCGGAGGAAGTGCAACAGATCTTCCCGAGATGACTCCCGCGCTTGCCGAAAGCTTCAACGTTGTTGACTCCTATGATAATCATTCGGGGATTTCAGTTCACTGCGCAAATGTTGATGCAAAAGCTCTCGAGGGCAAAAAAACCGCATTGATTTCATGCGGCTGGGATCCCGGTATGTTCTCACTTAACAGACTTTACGCTTCGGCAATTCTGCCTGACGGCAAGGATTATACCTTCTGGGGCAAGGGTGTTTCACAGGGCCATTCAGATGCCATCCGCAGAATTGATGGCGTAATTGATGCCCGTCAGTACACCGTACCTGTTGAAGAGGCAGTCAATTCTGTCAGAGAGGGCACACAGCCTGAGCTTACAGTCAGACAGAAGCACAAGAGAGAATGCTTTGTTGTTGCCGAGGAAGGCGCTGACAAGGACAGAATCACACGTGAAATTGTCACAATGCCCGCTTATTTTGAGCCTTATGACACAACAGTTACTTTTATCTCCGCTGAAGAAATGAAGGAAAAGCATTCTGAGCTTCCTCACGGCGGCAATGTTATCCGTACAGGCTTTACGGGAAAGGACAACTGTCACAGCCAGGTTATTGAATACAGTCTTCGTCTTGACTCAAATCCCGAGTTTACGGGAAGTGTTCTTGTAGCCTTTGCAAGAGCTGTCTGCAGAATGTCAGCAAGAGGGGATTACGGCTGTAAAACAGTTTTTGATATTGCTCCCGCAGACATTTCAATGATTGACAGAAATGAGCTTATTGCTCATATGTTATAATAAGTAACTTAGAAGGAATACCAAATATGATTTGTAAAAATATTGCAGTTAATGAAAAAGGCCACCTCACCTTTGCTGAGCGTGACACAACTGAGCTTGTCCAAAAATACGGAACCCCTCTTTTTCTGATGGATGAAGACAGAATCAGAGAGAATTGCCGAATTTATAAAAAGGCTATGAGTGAGTACTTCGGAGGAAACAGCAGACCTGCTTTTGCAAGTAAATCTGCCTGCTTCAAGGCTCTTTATGAAATTATGAAGCAGGAGGATATGTGCATCGACCTTGTTTCTTCGGG
The DNA here is from genome assembly GCA_045659065.1 of Acutalibacteraceae bacterium. Classification (GTDB taxonomy): domain Bacteria; phylum Bacillota; class Clostridia; order Oscillospirales; family Acutalibacteraceae; genus UBA6857. Next base: position 5,361 of record JAZOWF010000033.1, on the reverse strand, counting down.
TGAAATTTTCACCGCTGACAAGGCAGGATTCCCTATGGAAAATTCATTTTTTCACGGAAATAACAAAACTGATGCCGACATTGCTTATGCAATAGACAGAGGCGTCGGATATTTTGTTGCTGACAGCCTTGCTGAGCTTAAAGTCATTGATGCAACGGCAAAGGCCAAGGGTATCACTCAGAAGGTTATTCTCCGTCTCACCCCGGGTATTGACCCTCACACCTATTCAGCCGTTGCTACGGGTAAGGTTGACTCAAAATTCGGTGTTGCCATTGAAACGGGTCAGGCTGAGCTTTTTGTTGAGGAAACTCTCAGATATGAAAATATTGCAGTTATGGGTTATCATTGTCACGTAGGCTCTCAGGTTTTTGACAGTGAGGGCACGGTTTATCTTGATGCCGCAACCATAATGCTTGAATTTGCTGCAGCAATGGAAAGAAAATTCGGTCTCAGATGTCAGCTTCTCAATATGGGCGGCGGCTACGGCGTGCGCTACACGGAAAAGGATCCTTATATGGATATTCCCGCCAACATCAAAAAGCTTGCCGATCATATCAGAAAAGAAACTGCAAGACTTGAAATTGCAATGCCCGATATTCTTACGGAGCCGGGCAGAAGCATCGTTGCTGATGCAGGTATGACTCTTTACTCTGTCGGCACTGTAAAGAAAATTACAGGCTATAAGAATTATGTTTCCGTTGACGGCGGTATGACTGACAATCCCCGTTATGCTCTTTACGGCTCCGCTTATACACTTTTCCTTGCAAACAAAATGAATGAGGAAAAGGATTTCCTTTGTGATGTTGTCGGCAGATGCTGTGAAAGCGGTGACATTATTCAGCCAGAGGTCAGAATGCCCGAGCCTGAAAGAAATGACATTGTTGCCGTTTGTACTACGGGTGCATACAATTATTCAATGGCTTCAAACTATAACAGAATTCCCAGACCTCCCGTTGTAATGATAAGCGGAGGCGAGGACAGAATTGCTGTCAGAAGAGAAAGCTTCGAGGATCTTATTAAAAACGAGATATAAAAAAGAGAGATGTGCAACTGTGCATATCTCTCTTTTTTTTACTTTAAATTCCGTTTCTGAGCTTTTCCTGAAGCACGGGCATCCACAGACCTGCCTGAACAGTACGGTGGTCAAAGCCGCTCTGTTTGGGCTCTTTTGTTTCAATCCAGTCTGAGAAGCAGTTCTTGTCCTTGGTGTCTGCGAGGTATCTGACAATTGCTTCAGAGAAGAGTCTGACGTTTTTGTCATCCTCGTCAAGACAGGCTGCCCAGAGCATCCAGTCTGTTTTTGTGAAGGTCTTTCTGAAATCAAGGGGTACACCGTACTTGTTGAGCTCTGCACGGTATTTATCACTTTCACCCTTATAAAGCTTTTCATCAAAGAGACCGAAGGAAAGAAGCTTATCCCATACAAGATTGTATTTAAGGCTCCAGGTTTCCTTTTTGTTGATGCTGAAGGGGAGATAATCCTTGTCAGTGTTACACTCTGCAATAAGCTTGTCTGCATAAGTCTTTGCTGTCTGCATACAGTCATTGGTGATGCCGAGTGCATCACAGATTTTGCCGAAGCAGGCAATACCCATAATACCCTTGATTGCAAGGTTGACGTTTTTGACGGAATGTCCGGCAAAGTCGTCAGTGCAAAGCTCTCTGTTGAGAACAACACCTGCTTCCTTGAGGTAGCTTGCCCATTTTTCAAGAAGACCGAGATTTTTCTCAAGGAATTCCTTGTCCTTTGAGAACAGATAATATGTATAGCTGAGAATGATCATATTGCCGCATTCCTCAACGGGCATCTGGAATTCATTCATATAAATGTTGAAGGACTTCTTTTTGTAAATCTTTTTGTAGCTCACCTTGTGGGGAACGATGTGAATGTGGGGCTTAAGAGCGTAAACCTGACCGCAGGCGATGGGATATCTGCCGATGTCGTGAGGAGCAAACTTTGCTTTCCACAGGTCACTGTTTGCAAAACGGAAGATACCTACAAGCATTGCCTTGATAAGCTCGGGAGCATAAAGCAGGAACATGGGAGCTGCCGGATAAGAAACGTCAACGGTGTTGATACAGCCGTTTGAATGACATTCCTTTGAAAGATAAAGAAGATGTCCCTTGCGGCTTCTTACAAGCTTGTGGCCTGCAAAAATCTGTCTTGTTGCGGCGGCAAGAATTTTCTGATAATCTTCACCGAACTGCTTTGCATCGGAGAGAACAAGGTCATCCTGCGCACAAACTCTTGCATAAAGCTCATCACGGTTGTTTACGAAATATGTGATGACATCCTCAATACTGGGGAATTTTTCTGTCCAGAGACCCTTGAGGTGCTGTCCGAAATAGTTGATTGAATAAACATCATCATAAGCAATGATGAAGGTGAAGGATGCTTTTTCAACCGCAGCAGCTGATTCAGAAGCGGCAATCCCCTCGGGTATGACCTTGCTTTCCTTACCGTGGAGGCAGACATAACCCCAGTCGGCAGCATAAGTGTCACCTGAATCATTGAGGGGAGACTGCTTTGTCAGACCCATTTTTGCAATGATTTTGCCTTCACAGGTTTCGGTATATTTGCTGACAAGCTTTTTCTTTTTGCCCTGACAAAGCTCTTCAAAGGCCTTGAAGCAAACAGAAACATCGTGGCTGCTGCCGTCAGCAGAGGTGATATCACATTCGAGATATGAGGCGGGAGCGGACATAATATGGAAATCGTCAAAAAGGAAGGGTGACCATGTGCGGAAGGTCATATTGATTTTGCCGTTGGTGAAATCGTATTCACTCACGAGGGGGTTAATACGCACTGCAGTCTGAGATATTGCCTTTTCTGCGCCTTTTCCGAGGAAGCGGTAGGCTGCACCGTCAACTGTTACGGTTGCTTCGATTTTCTTTCTGATGCCGCACCAGAGGAATGTGTCTCCCTCTGTAAGAGTGTCAGCCTTTGACCAGATGCTGAAATGCGGATCGATTGTTGCAATAGGATATGATGGTAGCTTCATTGGTTAAACCTCACTTTCGATTATGGCTTCAGCTTCTTCAGCTGCGGAAGCTGAAACTTCAGCTGCTTCTTTCTTTTCGTTTTCAATGCTGAGTCTGTATGCAAGTGCAGCCTCATGAACCTCTTCCTTTGTCTTGCCTGTGAGCTTATAAAGGAAGAAGGGAAGACCGCCGAGGAACATCATGATACCGTGAACAACAGTGTAGAAGAACAGAAGCCAGAGCTTTGTTTCCATTGACTGCTCGGGATATACGCCTTCTTCGGGCTGAACATAGCCGATGATGGAAATTGAGGATGTTGCAAGAAGAATCAGAGGAGCAAGAGTTGAAGCAATTGAGGAGCTGACTGTTGAGCCGAGTCCGCAGATAAAGCCGAGACTTGCATCAAGACGCTTGTGTGTTTTTACCTCAAGATCTTCAAGAATATCAGCCTGGAAGAGTGAGGGCAGAAGATTTGAAGCACCAAACTGAAGACCGATAAGGAAGAGAGTAATAACAAAGATAATCTGAAGGTAGGATGCGCCTGTTGTGAAATAGAGATAACCGATGCCGAAGGCAACTGTGTTTGCAATGAGTGAGTAAATACCCGAAGCAATATAGATCTGCTTTGAGTTGAATTTGTTCAGAAGGATTTTAACAATCATCATACCAACAAAGGTACCGATACCTGTGGGAAGGCTGAAAAGAATATATTTACTCTTTGAGCCGAGAAGGGCAGCTGCAAGGAAAACGCCCATATAGCTTGCAATCTTACGGAAGGCTTTAAGGAATTCTGAAAGAACAACAATAAGAGCATATTTGTTTTTGATAATATCCTTGAAGCCGAGAAGAGGATTCTGCTTCTCACTTGAATATGTAACTCTCTCCTGAGTCATCTTTGCGCCAAGGAGCATAAAGATAACACCGACAACGGAGCAGAGAATTGAAGTGCCGAGGTACTGAAGACCTTCATCTTCTGTGATTGCACCGGCAACAAGAAGCACAACAAGGGGAGCGGAGTTACCGATAGCATTGACAATACCTCTGTAAGAGATGATATCATCACGCTCTTTGTTGTTGGGAGAGATAACAACTGCAATTGAGTTAAGCTGACCTGCAAGACCGCTTGCGAGGTTATAGATCATCTGAATGCTGACAAGATATGCGATTGAAAGATAAGCATTCTTGAGAATAGGATCGGGAGTATAGAAAAGAAGTACGGATGTGATACCGAAGGGGATAGACCAGAACTTGACAAGGTTTTTGAACTTGGGCTTGCCCGGCTTGGGTGTTCTGTCAACGATAAGGGTGATGACAAGGCTGAGCACGAAACCGAGAACTGAGCAGATGGCGTTGATTGTTGCAATGTGACCGGGATCAAGGACAAGAACGTCAACAAGATAAGCCTGACGGTAGCCGTTTACAACACCTGTGATTGTTGTCATGAGGAATGTGCCGATGAGAAAGATGAGCATTTCCTTCATCGATACGTGTTTCTTTTCAGAAACATTGAGAGTTTTGTTTGCGTTTTCCATTTTGAACCTCCGTATTATATATATTATTTATATAATAGCATAATAGAGCGCACATAGTCAATTGTTCGTATAGACAAAAACTCTTGTGAAATTCACCATATTAACGGCAGAAAAGGTGGCTTCCGATTGCCGTGATAACAGGTCGGGAATGCATGAAGCTGTCTGTTGTTTTTGAGGGATTGAAGTAATAAATTGCACCGCCGCTTGGGTCCCATCCGTTTATGCAGTCAATTGCCGCCTTGCGTGATGTTTCGTTGGGAGATACACTCCAGTTGCTGTCGTTGACACAGGAAAAAGCGCCCTTCTGATAAATCACACCTGCAATGGTATCGGGAAAGGAGGGGTGGGAGACCCGGTTGAGCACAACTGCACCGACAGCAACCTGCCCCTTATAGCTTTCTCCTCTTGCTTCAGCGGCAATAAGCTTTGCAAGAAGAGTGACATCTCCCGATGAGTAGCCTCCTGCCGAAGTTGAAGAAGAATCAAGTCCCAGAAATTTCAGCGTTTTCGTTCCGGCAATGCCGTCAGCGGTTATACCGCAGTTTTTCTGAAAGCTTTTTACGGCGGTCTGGGTTTTAATTCCGTAAATCCCGTCAACAGATCCTTTGTAATAGCCGAGCTGTCTGAGCTTGGTCTGAATTTTTCTTACCTCTTCTCCTCTTGAGCCGAATCGGGATATGGCGGAAATGCTGTCACCGCTTTCGTTGTTGCAGACAAAAAGAAATGAAATTGCAGTGATGCCCACAAGAATAAGACAGAGCAATCTGTAAATAGTTTTTCGCTTTTTAAAATTTTGCATAATAAAAACACCTCAAGGATTAGTTTCCCTCAAGGTGCATTTATTATC
>JAZOWF010000032.1:0-13941 GCA_045659065.1 Acutalibacteraceae bacterium | reverse complement strand
CCCTTGAAAAAATCAAGGATATGAAGGCCGACTTTTTCGTGCCCACCCACGACAAAATCACCGATGACATCCGCGGCTATGCAGAATACAACATAAACAAGCTCAATGAAAGAAAGGAGCTCATCTGCTCCTTCTGTGAGGATAGAAGCTTTGATGAGATTTTTCCCCTGCTGATTGAAAAATGTGAAATCAATGTCCGTCCCGGCAAATATGCAATGTACACAATTATGCTTCGCAAGCTTCTTCAGTCTCTGATTGAGGACGGAAGAATCACCTCGGAATATAAAAATATGATTCTGGTATATAAAAGGAAATAAAAAATACAGATGCTTTTCATTATTTATGAAGGCATCTGTTTTGTTTTTCTCTGTTCTCACCGCAGTTTCCGAATTTTTTCAGAAAAAGGTATTGACTTTTTTTAGCAAGTAGAGTATATTTGTGACAGAGGTTAGCACTCAAACATCAAGAGTGCTAAAAACCGAAATTAAAGACAAAGGAAGTGAAGAAATGGAGTTAGGCAAAAGAAAGGAAATGATCCTTGCCGCAATCGTTGAGCATTATGTAAAATCCGGTGAACCCATCGGTTCAAAAATGCTCATGCAGTCTCTCCCCATTTCTGTTTCCTCGGCAACCATCAGAAACGAAATGAGTGAGCTTGCCGAAATGGGACTGCTTGATCAGCCTCACACCTCGGCAGGACGAATCCCCTCTCAGGCAGGCTACAGATATTATGTTGACAACCTGATGAGCAAGAATCAGCTTTCTGATGAGGAAATGCTTTCAATCAAAAGAGAGCTTGAAAAAAATGTGGGCGATCCCGACAAGCTTCTTGAAAAGGCAGGAGAGGTCCTTGCAAAGCTGACAGGCTGTGCCGCAGTTGCAACCACCCCCACTGATGAGGGTGCCGTCATCAAGCACATTGAGCTTATGCCCGTCGGCACAAGAATTGCAATGATTGTTATGATGACCTCCTCAGGCATCATCAAAAACGGCATCTGCAAAACAGACACAGAGCTTACTCCCGAAATGGTCAGCACATTTTATGAAATCATCAACGAATGCTTCATCGGCAAGCCCGTTTCAGACGTCGGCACGGTTATGATTCAGACTCTTGTTGCTTCTCTGGGGTCAAATGCTCTTGCAATGAGTCCCCTGTTTGTTGTTCTTGCCGACATTGCAAATCAGGCACTTCAGGCAGAAATCAGACTTGAGGGTCAGCAAAACCTTCTCCATCACAGAGAATACGGCAACAACGTTTATGAGATGATGCAGTTCTTCGATGAAAAGGATAAGCTTGAAAGAGCAATCTCCAAAAACAGAGACGGACTTCAGGTTATCATCGGCAAGGAAAATATGTACCGTCAGCTTGAAAATTCAAGTATGATTATTTCAAGATACACCATCGGCGGTCACGACGGCGGCGCAATCGGCATCATCGGTCCCACAAGGCTCGATTATGCAAAACTTATACCAAGCATTGAATATCTCACCAATCTTGTCGGCAAACTACTGACAGATACTCTCGAAGATTAAAAAGGAGGTCACCATGGATACTGAAAACAAAGAGATGACAGAAGATCTCAAGGAAACAGAAGAAACCGCTGAGGCTGCCGGAGAAGCAGAAGAAAAAGCTCAGGAGGCTGAAGAAAATCAGGAGGCTCAGGACGAAAATGAGCTGAAGATTGCTCAGCTGACAAAGGAGCTTGCCGCTTCAAACGAAGCTCACATCCGCACCCTTGCAGAATATGACAATTACAGAAAGCGCACCACAAAGGAAAAGGAAGGCATTTATTCAAATGCAACCGTTGCCTGTATGACTGAGCTTCTTCCCGTGCTCGACAATTTCGACCGTGCACTGAGCATCACAGATTCCGATGTTGAAGCTTACAAAAAGGGTATGGAAATGATCCACACAAACTTTATGGAAATTCTCAGAAAGCTTAATGTTGAGCCCTTCGGTGAAGCAGGTGAAAGCTTTGATCCCAATTTCCACAACGCAGTTATGCACATTGAAGATGACTCAATGGAAAAAAATGTCATCGCAGAGGTTTTCTCAAAGGGCTACAAGCTCGGTGACAAGCTTCTTCGTCCCGCAATGGTCAAGGTTGCAAACTGATTAACTCAGTTTAACATATAAAATTGTAATAACAGAATTTAATACACGGAGGTATTATATCATGGCAAAAATTATTGGTATCGACTTAGGAACAACAAACTCATGCGTCGCTGTTATCGAAGGCGGCGAGCCCGTTGTTATCGCAAACGCTGAAGGTGCAAGAACAACTCCCTCAGTTGTTTCCTTCAAAGACGGTGAAAGAATGATCGGTCAGGTTGCAAAGCGTCTTGCTGTTACCAACCCCGACAAAACAATCTCTTCAATCAAACGTCAGATGGGCACAAACTATCAGGTAAACATCGACGGCAAAAGCTACACTCCTCAGGAAATTTCAGCAATGATTCTTCAGAAGCTCAAGGCTGATGCAGAAGCATACCTCGGTGACAGAGTAACAGAAGCTGTTATCACTGTTCCCGCTTACTTCACAGACGCTCAGCGTCAGGCAACAAAGGACGCAGGTAAGATTGCAGGTCTTGAGGTCAAGAGAATCATCAACGAGCCCACAGCTGCAGCTCTTGCATACGGCATCGACAAGGAAAACGACCAGAAGGTTATGGTTTATGACCTTGGCGGCGGTACCTTCGACGTTTCAATCATCGAAATGGGCGACGGTGTTCAGGAGGTTCTTGCAACAGCAGGTAACAACCGTCTCGGCGGTGACGACTTCGACCAGAGAATCATCGACTGGCTCGTAAACGGCTTCAAGGCTGAGCAGGGCGTTGATCTCAGAGGTGACAAAATGGCTATGCAGAGACTCAAGGAAGCTGCAGAAAAGTCAAAGATCGAGCTTTCAAGCGTAACCTCATCAGCAATTTCTCTCCCCTACATCACTGCTGACGCAACAGGTCCCAAGCACCTTGAAACAACTCTCACAAGAGCAAAGTTCAACGAGCTTACAGCTGACCTTGTTGAAGCAACAATGGGCCCCGTACGTCAGGCAATTGCTGACTCAGGTCTTTCAGTTGCTCAGATTGATAAAATCCTTATGGTCGGCGGTTCATCAAGAATTCCCGCAGTAAGCGAAGCAATCAAGAAGCTTTCAGGCAAGGAGCCCTTCAAGGGCATCAACCCCGACGAATGTGTTGCAATCGGTGCAGCCATCCAGGGCGGGGTTCTCGGCGGTGACGTCAAGGGTCTTCTCCTTCTCGACGTTGCTCCCCTTTCACTCGGTATCGAGACAATGGGCGGCATCAACACAAAGATCATTGAAAGAAACACAACAATCCCCACAAAGAAGAGCCAGATTTTCTCAACTGCTGTTGACAATCAGCCTTCAGTTGAAATCCACGTTCTTCAGGGTGAGCGTGAATTTGCAATGGACAACAAGACTCTCGGCGTATTCAGCCTTGACGGCATCATGCCCGCACGCCGCGGCGTTCCTCAGATTGAGGTAACCTTCGACATCGATGCCAACGGTATTGTTCACGTTTCAGCTCAGGATAAGGGCACAGGCAAGGAGCAGTCAATCTCCATCACAGCTTCAAGCAACATGTCCAAGGAAGACATTGAAAAGGCTGTCAGAGATGCAGAGCAGTTTGCTCAGGAAGACAAGCAGCGCCGTGAAGAGGTTGACGCAAGAAACGAAGCAGACCAGATGGTATATCAGAGCGAAAAGATCCTTTCAGAAGAAGGCGCAAAGCTTGACGAGGCTGACAAGGCTGAGGTTCAGGCTAAGATTGAATCACTCAAGAATGCTCTCAAGGGTGAAGACATCAACCTCATCAAGAACGAAAAGGAAGCTCTCACTCAGGCCTTCTACAAGCTCAGTGAAAAGCTCTATCAGCAGAACGCAGGCGCTCAGGGTGCTCAGGGCTTTGACCCCAACAATTTCCAGGGTGCAGCAGGTGCTGATGCAGGCTTTGACGGCGGCTACAACGACGGCGGCTATACAGATGCCGGATACACAGACGCAAACTTCACAGACGCTAACTGATAACAAAGGAGCTGCTCCCACGGAGCAGCTCCCTATTGTGATAATTCCGGCGGTTTATCCCCGGATGAGAGGAAGAAACTAAATGGCAAATAATAAACGTGACTATTATGAGGTACTCGGACTGAGCAAGGGCGCATCCGAGGATGAAATAAAAAAAGCATACCGAAAAGTTGCCAAGCAGTATCATCCCGACCTTAATCCCGGAGATCCCACAGCAGAAGAAAAATTCAAGGAAGCCAATGAAGCTTATGAGGTACTCTCAGACAGCAACAAAAAAGCCCGTTATGACCAGTACGGCCATGCAGGTGTTGACCCCAATTTCGGTGCCGGAGGCGGTGGCGGCTTCGGCGGCTTCGGAGGCTTTGGCGGCTTCGGTGATGACGGCTTTGATCTCGGTGATATTCTGGGCAGCATGTTCGGCGGCGGCTTCGGCGGATTCAGCTCATCAAGACAGCAGAATCCCAATGCACCCCGAAAGGGCTCAACCATTCAGGCAACTGTGACTATTTCCTTTGAAGAAGCAGCAAAGGGCTGCAAGAAAAAGGTTAACATAACAAAGGTTGAACGCTGTAAGGAATGTGGCGGCAGCGGAGCTGCAAAGGGAACATCGCCCGAAACCTGTCACAACTGCTCAGGCAGAGGTCAGATAAATATTCAGCAGAGAACTGCTTTCGGTATTATGAATACAACAAAGCCCTGCCCCGAATGTAACGGAAAGGGCAAGGTTATCAAAACTCCCTGTCAGAGCTGCCGCGGCACAGGAATGGAGCCCAAGCCTCAGACCGTTGAGGTTGACATTCCCGCAGGTATCGATGACAGACAGGCTCTCAATGTCAGAGGCGGCGGTAATGCCGGTACAAACGGCGGACCCGCAGGTGATCTGAGAGTCAACATCAACGTCCGACCCCATGCTTTCTTTGAAAGAGACGGCTTTGATGTCTGGTGTGACTTCCCCGTCACCTATGCTCAGGCGGCTCTCGGTGACACCCTTTATATTCCCACAATTGACGGCAAGGTTAAGTATGACCTTCCTGCAGGAACTCAGCCCGGAGATGTTTTCCGCTTCAAGGGCAGAGGTATTCAGCAGCTTTCCTCAAAGAACAAGGGTGACCAGTATGTAAAGATTGTTGTTGAGGTACCCAGAAACCTCAATCAGCGTCAGAAGGATATGCTCAAGGAATTCAACAACTCTCTTACCGACAAGCCCAAGAACAATGTTCCCGACGGCTCAGTTATCGGCGAAGAAAAGGATAAGAAAAAATTCTTTGACAGATTCAGATAAAAATGCAACAAAAAAAGAGATGCAACTGCATCTCTTTTTTTATTTAACCCTTAATGTTTACCGCCTCAGAGCAGGGACTTACAAAGGTCTCCTCACCGATGCTTTTAAAGCTGCGGGTGCGGTAATAACACGCCTTACTGCCTGAAGGAATTTTGTCCGTAAATCTGTAATGGACTCCCGACTGAGTTGAAGCAACCTGCTCATAGTCTTCTCCGTCGGTGCTTCTTTCAAGAATATATCCGTCAGCACCTGCAACAACTCTGACTGAGATTTCAGCCTTGCCTGTAATCCCGGCCTTTGCTGAAAGGATTTCACCGCTGTCAAGATGAACAAGGGAAATAAGTCTGCTGAAGTTACCCGACATATAAACCGGCTCAGCCTTGACTGTCTCAATATGCTCCTCAAGCTCTTCCTCAGAATCCTTTTCTGCATGTGTGACCTGCTGAATTTCGGGAGCTTCCTCTTTAATCCATAAGGGCTGAACACAGTAATGATAAATCAGACCCGTCACAATTTCACGGTCAACAAAGCATTTTTCCTCAACTGTTGCTACGGGCACCAGCTTGCTGCACAAATCGTTTCTGCGCATAACAAGAAACTTATCGGCATTGCCCTCATATTCCCAGCTGAGTCTGATTTCTGCATCCTCACCGATTACTGTCTCAAAGCTTTCAACGGCAGGAATGTCGGTCACAACAGCGCCGTAAACTCCGCTTGCCTTGACAGATTTGTTGTTTTTATTGATAACCTTGACAGCAAAGATACTGTACCAATAGGTTTTGTCCTTGACAACCTCTGAATCCTCAAAGCAGCAATCCTTTGTCCAGCCGATGATGGAATATTTTCCGTTATAGCTGTCTGCTCTTTTGACTGCGTACTTATCGGCATTCTCAGCCGCACTCCATGTAATTTCAATGCCGCCCTCCTCGGTTATTCTTGAAGACTGAATAACGGGGGCTGTTTTGATTTTTTTGGAATTGTCAGCCATATATTCTCACCTTAATTTCTGTTTGTAAGCAATGATGCACTTTCTTTATCAAGGAAAATCATAACATCGGAATGAAGCTTAAGAATTGATGCGGGGCACTGAGAGGTAACCTCACCCTCAACAAGCTGCTTGACAGCCTTTGCCTTGCTTTCACCCGTTGCAATGAGAATAATCTTTCTGCTTCTCATAATGTCACCGATACCCATTGTAAGAGCATATTCGGGCATCTTGTCACCTACAGCCTCAAAATACTTCTGATTTGAGTCAATGGTGCTCTGTGTGAGCTTAACTGCAAAGGGAGTGTCGGCAAACTTGTCACCGGGCTCATTGAAGCCGATGTGACCGTTGGTGCCGATGCCGAGAAGCTGAATATCAATTCCGCCGCATTCTCTGATGCGGTCATAATATCTCTTGCACTCGGCTTCTGTATCCTCTGCTTCGCCTGAAAGGAAATTAACCTTGTCAAAATTAACATCGGTCTTGCCGAAAAGGTTCTCCTTCATAAAGTAGAAGTAGCTGTTGACATTGTCTTTTGAAAGACCTACATATTCGTCAAGATTGAAGGTTGTGATGTGCTTGAGGGTAACCTTTCCTTCGTTATAATCCTCAATGATTCTCTTATAGGTTTCAACGGGAGTTGCACCTGTTGCAAAGCCGAGAACACTGCCTCTGTCATTATTGATCTGTTTAACAAGAATGTCCGCAACCTCGCGTGAAATTTCAAGGGCATCATTCATTATAATAACTCTCATATTTTTTCTCTCCTTAGTATTTTCTGTGTCTGTTTATTATAATAACACAACCTGATTAATTTTTCAATCTTTATTTTATCTTCCTTTGTATAATTACAAAAGCTGCAAAAAGGAAAAGGTTATGTACTATCATACACGCCCATGCGGACACAAGACCTGCTGAAAAGAATCTCAAGCAGATGAAGGTGCCCACAATTCTGATTCCCCACATACCGATGATGTTATAAACAAAGGGAGTTTTTGTGTCACCTCTGCCCTGAAGCACGCCTTCAATAATGATTGAAACACCGTAAAAGGGCTCAGACAAAGCCACCATTTTCAGCACCCTTGCACCGAGAAGGATAACCTGAGCATCATCAGAAAAAAGTGACATCATTCCTTCTGCAAAAATAAACAGCAGGGCACCCGAGACAATCATCAGCACCGCCTCTGAGCTGATGAGCAGTTTTTTAAGCTGAGCTTCTTTTTTTCTGTCTCCTGCCCCCACCGCGTTGCCCGTGAGTGTTGCCGCTGCCGCCTGCATACCGTAGCCGGGAATGTAAAAGGCTGATTCGACGGTGTTTGCAACGGTATGTGCCGCTGTTGAAATTTCTCCGAGAGAATTAATCATCGAAGCAAAAGCAACATATCCCAAAGAGGTGCCGAAGCGCTGAAGCATATTCGGCAGAGCAATTTTCAGGCAGGGCTCAAGAACTTCTCTGTCCGCCTTCAGACAGCTTTTTGAGGGTGAGACCTCCTTGTTTTTCAGAAGAGCAAGAGTAATCAGCAAGCCGCCCGCAACAAAGGAAAGTGCGCTCGCCAAAGCTGCACCTGTGACTCCCATTCCCAAGCCGAAAAGCTTCACATTTCCCCATGATACAGCAATTTCTCTTTCGGGGAAAATAAAAATGAAATTGAGAATGACATTGATTATGTTGACCGCAACACCGGCAAGCATGGGAGTCTTGCTGTCCCCCACCGCTCTGAGAACAGAGCCGAAGATAATAATATAAGCTCTTGCAAGCATAGGAGCGTAAAGAATAAAGAAGTATTTCTCCGTCAGCTCACTGATTGCAGGATCAACCTGCATAAGCCTCGGAATAAAGGGGCTGATTCCAAGGCACAAAAGGGTGAACATGACACCCGCAACCGTTGCAACAAGAACAGCCTGACCTGAGGTCTTTCTGACAATATCGGCTCTTCCCGCACCCTTATTCTGAGAAATAAAGGAAAGAAAGCCGACACCCAATGCAGAAATGCTGCTTCCGATGAGCCAGCCGACCGTTGTTGTTGCTCCCACCGCCGCAGTTGCATCGGTGCCGAGTGAGCCTACCATAGCTGTATCGATATACTGCACGGCGGTCTGCATAAGCTGCTCAAACATTGTGGGCAGTGCAAGGAAGAAAATTTCTCCCAGCAAGGTCATTTTTAGTCTTTTCAGCACCCTGATTCTCCTTTCCTTTTCACTCTCTTAATAAAAATCACCGATATGCACGGGACACATCGGTGATTCGTTTGTTCCAAAAATCAGATAAGACCCTGAGCAAGCATTGCATCAGCAACCTTAAGGAAGCCTGCAATATTTGCACCAGCAACAAGATTATATCCGAGACCGTATTCTTCAGCAGCCTTTGCGGAGTTGTCGTGGATTTCCTTCATGATTCTCTTGAGAATCTTGTCAACCTCTGCAGCTGTCCAGTTATATCTTGAGGAGTTCTGGCTCATTTCAAGAGCTGAAACAGCAACACCACCGGCGTTTACAGCCTTTGAGGGAGCAACTGCCTTGCAGTTTTCCATAAGATATGTAAGAGCCTCGTTTGTTGTGGGCATATTTGCAACCTCAACATAATAAGGCACACCGTTTGCAACAATCTTTTCAGCCTCAACCATACCGATTTCATTCTGAGTTGCGCAAGGCATTGCAACATCAACCTTCACACCCCAGGGCTTTTCACCTGCGTGGAATTCAACACCGAACTTGTCAGCATAATCCTGAACCTTGTCACGTCCTGAAGCACGCATTTCAAGAAGGAAGTCAATCTTTTCGTCCGTTGTGATACCGTCGGGATCATAGATGTATCCGTCGGGTCCTGAAAGAGTAACAACCTTACCGCCAAGCTCTGCAACCTTCTTACATGTACCCCATGCAACGTTACCGAAGCCTGAAACAGCAACTGTCTTGCCCTCAATTGTTTCACCGAAGTGCTTGAGCACACGGGTTACATAATAAACTGCACCGTAGCCTGTTGCCTCGGGTCTGATAAGTGATCCGCCGAAGGAAAGTCCCTTACCGGTGAGAACACCGTTTTCGAAAGCACCCTTGATGCGTCTGTACTGACCGTAAAGATAGCCGATTTCTCTTGCGCCTACACCGATATCACCTGCGGGAACGTCAACGTCGGGACCGATGTGTCTGTAAAGCTCTGTCATAAATGCCTGACAGAAGCGGAGAATTTCTCTGTCGCTCTTGCCTCTGGGGTCGAAATCGGAGCCGCCCTTTGCACCGCCGATGGGCTGACCTGTAAGGCTGTTTTTAAAGGTCTGCTCAAAAGCAAGGAACTTCATAATACCTGAATAAACAGAGGGATGGAAACGAAGACCGCCCTTATAGGGACCGATTGCTCCGTTGAACTGAATTCTGTAGCCTGTGTTTACCTGTACCTTACCTGCATCGTCAACCCAGGTGACTCTGAAGGAAATTGATCTTTCAGGCTCAACCATTCTTTCAAGAAGAGCCTCCTGCTCATATTCGGGGTGCTGTTCAACAACGGGCTCAAGGGATTTGAGCACCTCTGTAACAGTCTGAACAAACTCAGGCTCATGAGAATGCTTCTTCTCAACACCTGCAATTACTCTTTCAACATAAGTCATTCTAAAATACCTCATTTCAATTTAATGATTTATGCATAAAATCACATATTAAATGCATAATCATTCAGCTTTATATTTATATACCAATAAATATGTGAATTATTTTACACCTATTACTAAAAAAATGCAACATTTTTCAACCTCTTTTTTTTGAAAAAAGCATAATTTTGTAATTTTTTACAACTGACCATTGTATTAAGGTGCTTTGTTTGTTATAATAGCCAAAAAGGAAGTGATGAAATGTATAATTTTTTTGTTGAGACTCACCAAAGACAAGGTGATAAATACATCATTGACACAGCAGATCACAACCATATAAAAAATGTTTTGCGTATGACTGTTGGTGACACCTTTCTTGTCAGCACCGAGGGCAGAAGCGACCTTTGTGAAATCAGTGAGCTGACAGAGGATTTTACCGTGGCGGTTATTCGTCAGGAGGATTATCACAGCACAGAGCTTCCCGTAAGAATTTATCTTTTCCAGGGGCTTCCCAAATCAGATAAAATGGAGCTTATCATCCAGAAGGCTGTTGAGCTTGGCGTCCACGCCATTGTTCCCACTCAGATGAACAGATGCGTTGTTAAGCTTGACGACAAAAAGAAAAACAGCAAAATCTCACGCTGGCAGGCAATTTCAGAAAGTGCCGCCAAGCAGAGCAAAAGAAATATTATTCCCGAAATTATGCCTGTGATGACCTATTCTCAGGCACTTGAAAAAGCAAAGGAGCTTGACCTCATCCTTGTGCCCTATGAAAACGAGGAAGGGATGAAGGCAACCTCGGCTGCTCTTTCTCAGCTTAAAGGCTGCAGCAGTGTGGGCATTTTCATCGGTCCCGAGGGCGGCTTTGATGAAAAAGAAATTGAAAAGGCAATTGAAGCGGGCGGAAAAATAATTTCCCTCGGCAAGCGTATTCTGCGCACAGAAACAGCAGCCATTGCCGCTGTTGCAATGTGAATGCTTTATATTGAAAATAATATGACTGACAACGGACAGGAGTAATTATGAAACAGCTTCCCGAAAAATATGTTCAAAGAATGAAGGCTCTTCTCAAGGAAGGCTACGGAGATTATGAAAAAGCAATCAATGAAGCTCCCGTGAAGGCATTCAGAGTCAATACAGACAAGATAAGTCTTGAGGAATTTGAAAAAATCAACCTCTTCGGCACAGAGAAGGTTCCCTACTGTGAAAACGCCTTTTATCTTGAAGGTGAAAAGGTAGGCAATCATCCTTATCATCACGCGGGAATGATTTATGTTCAGGAGCCGGGTGCAATGGCTCCCGCAGAATGTCTTGATATCTGCCCCGACTGGAAAATTCTTGACATGTGTGCCGCTCCCGGAGGAAAAAGCACTCAGCTGAAAAACAAGCTTTCTGAAAAGGGTGTTCTTGTTTCAAATGAAATCATTGCTTCAAGATGCAAAATTCTCACGGGTAACATTGAAAGACTCGGACTGAAAAATGTTGTCACTACCTGTATGGATACAAAAAATCTTGCAAAATTTTTCCCCGATACATTTGATATGATTATGGTGGATGCTCCCTGCTCAGGTGAGGGTATGTTCCGGAAGGAAGAAATTGCCGTTTCCGAATGGAGTGAGGAAAACGTCAGAATGTGCGCCGACAGACAAAGAGACATTCTTGAAAACGCCGCAGTCTGTCTCAAGGACGGCGGATACATTGTTTATGCGACGTGCACCTTCTCCCTTGAAGAAAACGAAATGACCGTTGATGCCTTTCTCTCAGACCATCCCGAATTTGAAATTGTTCCCGTTAAAGAAAAGGTCAGGGAAAACACCTGTGACGGCATTGTCTTTGACGGTTGCCGATGTGAAGACATCAGCAGAGCCCGACGCTTTTATCCTCATATAAGCAAGGGTGAGGGTCAGTTTATGGCTGTGCTTCACAACAAAAACGAATCCTCCTTCTCCCCTTATGCAAAGCAAGGCAAAAAAGAAAAAACCGACAAGCTTGTGACAGATTTTCTCTCAGATACCCTTGTCAGCTTTGACCCTTCAAAAATCAAAATGAACAAGGATAATCCCGTTTATTTCACCGAAGACTTTGACCTTGGAAAAGCGGCTGTTTTCTCCTGCGGAGTTACAATCGGTGAAATCAGAAGGAATTATATTCAGCCTCACCATCAGTTCTTTATGGCTATGGGTGAAGACTTCAAAAGAAAAATTAACCTCTCCCCCGACAGTCCCGAAATTGCAAAATACCTTCACGGTGAGGAATTTGAAACAAACTCTGAAAACGGATGGGCCGTTGTATGCGTTGACGGCTGCAGTCTCGGCGGAGTCAAGGTTGTCTCGGGAAAAGCAAAAAACCATTATCCCAAGGGGCTTCGTACAAAAAACTGAACAAACAAAAAACGGTTAAAGAGTTAAGTCTTTAACCGTTTTTTACTGTTATAGATTTACCACTCTCTGATAATTTCGGGATTGTTGAAAATATCAGTCAGCTTTTTGATGAAGGGAGCAAGGTCGGCAAAGCCGCCGAGTCTGTGGTCAAAGCAAAGAACAATGGGAAGAACCTTCTTTGTTGCAAGGTCAACCTCTCCCTTGTCGTTTCTGAATGCATATTCCACATCTCTGATGTTACCCATAGCCATAAGGAACACCTGAGGATAAAGAAGAGGTGTGAAGGTAACGTTGCCGACAAAATCCTTGCCGAGCATACTCCAGTTACTCATACAGACAGTGCCTTCTGTGAAATCACGGACATAGAGATGCTCCTCATCATCGGGCGGTCTGTGGAAAATACCCTTGAAGGTTGCAACCTTATATTTTGTGAAATAGCCTGTTGCCATCTGAGCGGCAGTCTGAATAATCTTACCCTTAAGTGTGTAGCCGACAACTCTCTGAGCAATCATGTCAAAAACAACTTCCTCAACATCGGTATTTTTGAGCTTTTCAAAGATTTCATCAATCTGCTGTGCAATTTCCCTGAGAGATTTGTCTTCAATTTCTCTGACCTTGATAGGAAAGGTTTCACCTGTGTCAAGAAGCACGGGCATTGCAACGTCAATGTGCTTTTTGATAATAAGCTTACCCGTTGAAGCCATATGATGATATTTAAGGTGAGCGTTAAGGCGCGGATTTTCCTTCAGACATTCAACAAGAACTCTCATCATAAGAGTGTTGAAGCTAAGGTGATAACCGCACTCACTCTGAAGCTTTTTGAATTCAGCCCAGAATTTTGTGATGTCAGCTTCAAGGTTATATCCCGCATTGGGAATATTTTTCTGTGAATTGACAAGAACATTTGAGGAAACTCTGCTCTTTACGGGAAAGTAAACAATCTTGTCCTCTTTATCAGGGATTTCCAGGGCTCCCTGCAAAAATTTTTTAAAATCCATTATTTTTCCCCCAGTTTTAATAAATTCCGATATTATTTCTAAGTATAACCTAACTGACAAAAAAAGTAAAGTAAATTGAAAGAAAGTTTGAAAATATTAGATTAATTTACAATTTGGAAAAAAATAAGTCTAACATTAACAACATTATATAGCTGAAAATTTCAGGCTTTTCAAATAAAAAAAAGAAAGACTGCAGCTTTCTGCAATCTTTCTTCCTGGCGGAGTAGGAGAGACTCCCTCTTGCGGTTCTCAAAATTCATTACGGCTTGGTGCGCCTATGAATTTTGACCGCTGCGCCTCGTCGTCACCTGCTTCATATCGTTCGCTTCCCTCAAACACGAAAGCTCACTCATTCCGCCGCTCCTCCTCTCTCCAAAAAAACTTGCCGTTTTTTCGGGGTCCCCTTTTTCCTCGCTTTTTCGTCCGCAGGACGCGCTTCGGTCCCCCTCTTGCGGTTCCCAAAATTCATTTCGGCTTGGTGCGCCTATGAATTTTGACCGCTGCGCCATAATCACCTCGCTTTTTCGTCCGCAGGACGCGCTTCGGTCCCCTCTTGCGGTTCCCAAAATTCATTACGGCTTGGTGCGCCTATGAATTTTGACCGCTGCGCCATAATCACCTCGCTTTTTCGTCCGCAGGACGCGCTTCGGTCCCCTCTTGCG